>JACRCT010000493.1 GCA_016218885.1 Deltaproteobacteria bacterium
GCCCTCGCCGCGCAGGATGCATTCGCTGCTCGCGGGCTGCCTGCCTTCCTCGAGCGCTCGGGCGGCGGCAAGGGGTGGCACCTCTGGTGCTTCTTCGAGACCCCGATTCTGGCCGCTGCGGCGCAGAGCCTCGGTCGCGCCCTCGCGCCTCGCAACGTCCCGCTCGCCAATGGAGGAGTGGCCGACGCGCGCGCGATCAAGGGCATCGAGGTCTTCCCGAAGCAGCCGAAGATCCGCCAGGACGGGCTCGGGAACCTCCTGTGGCTCCCCTGGTGGCACGGCGCCCCCGAGGGCAGCAACCAGTTCTTCCAGCGCGGGGCTGACGGCAAGCTCGAGCCCTTCGTGCCGGAGGACTTCCAGACGGCCAAGGCCGCAGCGGTCGAGGAGGCGCTGAAGGCCCTCGCTCCGCCGCCTCCGGCCGTGAAGCCGCAGAAGCCGAGGCCGCAGCAGCGTCCGGCTGGCTCTTCCGACCCTGCCTGGGCGACGTGGCGCACGGACGCCCTCGCCGCGCTCCCGCTGGAGGCGGTCTACGGCTCCTGGCTGACCGGCAAGCAAGCCGGGTCCGGCTGGCTGGAGTGCCGCGACCCCTCGTCTGCCACGGGGGACCAGAACCCGTCGGCGAGCGTCGCCGAGGGCACGGGCGAGGCCGAGCGTGGCGCCTTCCACTCCTTCATCACCAGCCGGACCATCTCGGTCTTCGACTTCCTGGTCGAGCATGGCGGCATCCCCGACTTCCGCTCGGCGTGCGACAAGGTAGCGGCGCTCTCGGGGGTCTCGCTCCCAGCCGCAAAGGCGGAGCCGCCGAAGCCCGGCTCATCTGGCGGCGGCAGCGATGCCCGCCCCGAGATCCAGACCAACAACCGCCAACTGCGGGACGTCATCTCCGACGCGTGGAAGGCGGTGAAGGGGGCGAACAAGCGTCCGACGCTCTTCCTTCGGTCGGGCACCCTCGCACGCCTGGCCCGCGCCGATGACGGGCTGCGCATCGAGACCATGGACGAGCCCGCGACCTACGGCTACCTGGCGAGGATCGCCGACTGGATGAAGGTGACCGAGGACGCGGTCACCAACGTGAGCCCGGTGCGCGACGTCGCCCGCGACATGCTCGCGTACCCGCACTCGGGACTGCCCGCGCTCGAGGCGGTGGTGGCAGCCCCGGTGTTCGACCGCGAGGGCGCGCTGGTGATGGCGCGCGGCTACCACGCGGGCGCACGGCTCTGGTACGAGCCCGAGGGCTTCACGGTGGCTCCCGTTCCCGAGCGCCCCTCGGAGGCCGACGTCGTCGCGGCTCGCACGCTGCTGCTCGACGACCTGCTCGTGGACTTCCCGTTCGCGGCGGACTCCGACCGGGCGCACGCGCTCGGGGCGCTCATCCTCCCCTTCGTGCGGCGGATGGTCGCCGGCTGCACTCCAATTCACCTGGTCGAGGCGCCGACGCCCGGCTCCGGCAAGGGTCTGCTCGGGGATCTCGTCTCGCTCATCTCGATCGGCCGCGTCTGCGAGCCAACGACCTTCACGGCGGACGAGGACGAGGCGCGGAAGAAGATCACCTCGATCCTGCTGAAGGCTCAACCCGTCATCCTGCTCGACAACATCCGCAATGGCCTGGACTCCGCGCAGCTCGCCTCGGCCCTGACAGCGGAGACGTGGTCGGACCGCATCCTCGGGCAGACGCGGATGATCGACCTGCCGAACCGGGCGACCTGGATCGTCACGGCCAACAACCCACACCTCTCGCTAGAGATCGCGCGTCGCTGCGTACGCATCCGGCTCGACGCCAAGACGGACCGGCCGTGGGCGCGCAGCGGCTTCAAGCACTCGCCGTTGCGCGACTGGGCGCGCGCGAACCGCTCGAACCTGGTCCACGCCCTCCTGACGCTCATTCGAGCGTGGATCGCTGCCGGGCGGCCCTCTGGAAGGCGCTCCCTCGGCTCGTTCGAGAGCTGGGCAGGAGTCGTCGGGGGACTCCTCGATGTTGCCGGCGTGCAGGGCTTCCTCGGCAACACCGAGCAACTCTACGAGGCAGCCGACGCCGAGGGCCAGGAGTGGCGTGAGTTCGTCACGGCCTGGTGGGACAAGCATGGCGAGGTCTGGGTCAGCGCCACCGACCTGCTCACCCTGGCCGTCGAGCGCGACCTGTTGGGCGCAGCGATCGGCGACAAGTCGTCGCGGTCGCAGAAGATCCGCCTGGGCAAGGCGCTCTCGGCGGCCCGTGATCGGCGCTTCGGCGAGTGGTGCGTCGTGATCGGACGCAACACGGACGGCAACGCCGCCAAGTACCGGCTGGTGAAGGGCGGCGACGCGAACGGCGATCCGATCGAGGCGCTCGGGCCGGCCCAGCGGCAACTGGAGTTGCGTGCCTGACCTGCGGGGAAATGCGAAGGCCGTCCGCTTCAATTCATCGCGGCGGGGTCGCAGCTGTCCGTGTTGTTGAGCGCAAGGAGCGCCGCGACTGCGTCCTCAGGCGACCGACGCGCCTCAGCGAGCGCGCGCATCGCCTTTGCGTCCTTCGCTGGGTAGCCGCGACGTTGGCACTCCTCGACCAGGGCACACCGAGCGTCGGCCCACAGGAGCAGCGCCGAGTCCTTCGCGTCCTTCGGCTCGCGCGGCACCGCCAAGTACTCGCCGGCCTCCCAGGTGTCGAACATCTCCAGGCCCTTCTCCTGGCAGTCAATCGCGGCGATGGCCAGCCCGAGCATCCAGGCCTGCTGGAACTCGGGCATGTCGTCGTAGCCCGGGATGAAGGCCAGTTTCTCGCCCTCGCCCTTGACGCTCACACCTGCGGACTTCGCCTGCTTGCCCACGAGCACCTCCGTTGGGCAGAAGACTATCGGCTTGCCCTGACACGGGGTCGGATCCTGGGAGTGCCTGGATGCCGGGCGACCACATCCCGGGCGACCTCCAGGGAGAAAACACCTGCAACTACGGTCGGTTCGGGATGTTCCTGGATGTTCCTGGATGATTTCTCGATCCCTCACGTGTGGGAAACGTATCTCCCCGCGTATGCCGCGTACGTGGCAGAGCGCACGCGCATGTATATGGCGGCGCCGGGTTGCCGAAACTCCCAGGAACTTCCAGGCATCCCCGGAACTCCAGTCGTTCTCAGCGGTTGGCGGGCCGGATGTTGGGCGGAGGGGCCCCGGATATCCAGGCGAACATCCCGGGCGACGGTCACCACGCCGAACACGCCGGCGCGGCGATGTACGGCGAGAGGGCGAGAGTCGCCGCGGCAGACTGGCCTCCTGGCGGGGGCCCTGGCGATTGACCGCCATATGGACATTCCATATACTCGGCAGGTGCCCGACCAAGCTCACACCCCCGAGAAGGTCAAGCGCCCGCGCGGACGTCCGAAGCGCGCCGATGCGCCGATCGTCCCCTGGGACGAGGTCGACCGCCTGCTCGTCTTCGGCGAGAAGGTGACCGACCCGGAGACCGGGTTTGAGAGTGCGTCCTTCCCCTCGTTCGGCGAACTCGCGAAGCGCTACGGCGTCTCGAAGTCGCGCATCGGGCAGTACGCGACCAGCGCGAAGTGCCTCGAGCGGCGCAAGGAAGCGACCCTCAAGACGCAAGCTCGATATGAGCAGAAGGTCATCGAGCGCAC
>JACRCT010000509.1 GCA_016218885.1 Deltaproteobacteria bacterium
AGCGCGTACCAGCGAGCGCTTCCCCGAGAGAATGCGGGTCAGCTGACCTGCGCGGATGACGACCACCCTGCGCACCGCCACGATCCCTTCGGCGAGCCGTCCCGGCAGCTGCTCCTCGAAGGGGTCACCCTCGCGGTATCGGTAGTAGAGCCGCGCGATGGGCGCGAAGCGCCAGTCCACCACCCGCACGTTGCGCGAGGTCTCGACGAAGCTCGCGCGCCCCAGGCAGAAGTCGCGCTCGCCGTCGGCCTCGCACAGCTTCAGGTGCGCGAAGTAGGGCGCGCGCGGATCGACCTCCGGGGCCTGCTGCGGCTGCTCGATGAGCGAGCGGACGACATTCATCTCCTGGAAGAGCGTAGGCAGGTCGTGCGCGGCGGCCTTGGCGGCGAGCTCGCGCAGCTCCTTGAGGCGCTCGAGCAGGTCTCCCTCGTCACGGCGCCGCGCCCGGCCCTTCTCGCGAAGGACCGTCTGGACGCGCTCGAGCAGCGCCTCCTCCTCTTGGACGATGGCCCGCGCCTCGGGCGACAGGTCAGCGATCGGGTCGGCACCTGCGGCGACGTTGAGGAGGGCTCGCTCTTCCATGGTCGTATCCGGGCCGGCTCCTTATAACCTGCAGCCCGCGCCAGTTCTGGCAGGAAAACGCGCCGGTCCCCTGACGTTGACGGGCCCCGCGGGCGATGCATACGGTCCCCAGGCTCGAAAGACCCGAGCTGCCGTGCGGGCCCTGGACGGGCTCCAAGCCATCGAGGCAACCCCATGCTCGACCGCCGCGAAGTCGCCCGAGTACTGAGGGAGATCGGCACCCTCCTCCAGCTCAAGGGCGAGAATCCCTTCAAGACGCGCGCCTACGAGACCGCTGCGCTTCGCCTCGAGGAGTTGACCGAGGAGCGCTTCGCCGACCTGGTCCGCGACGGGCGCCTGGAGGACTTGCCGGGCATCGGCGAAGCGATCTCCAAGAAGGTGGCGACGCTGTGGCAGACCGGTCGCCTGCCGTATCACGAGGAGCTGCGGGCCGGTTTTCCCCCTGGGATTCTGGAGATGCTGCGGGTGCCCGAGCTCGGCCCCAAGAAAGTGGCGGTGCTGTGCCGCGAGCTCCAGCTCGGGTCGCTGGACGAGCTGGCCCAGGCCTGCCGTGCCGGACGAGTCCGTGAGCTGAAGGGCTTCGGGGCCCGGTCCGAGACCAAGATCCTGGAGGGCATCCTCGCGCTGAGGCCCCGGGACCAGCGCCGGCCGCTCGCCATGGCCAGGCCCGTCGCACTCGAGCTGGCGGCGCGGCTGCGCGCGGTGCCTGGGGTACGGCACGCCGAGGCCGCCGGCAGCGTGCGCCGCTTCCGCGAGACCGTCGCCGACGTGGACATCGTCGTCGCCGCCCCCCGATGCGACCCCACCTTCGACGCCTTGGTCGCCTCGCCCTCCGTCGCCCAGATCATCGGTCGCGGCGAGACCAAGTGCTCGGTGGTCATGCGTGACGGCCTGCAGGTGGACGTGCGCGTCGTTCCCGAGGAGTCGTGGGCGACGGCCATGCACCACTTCACCGGCAGCAAGGCCCACCACGTCCGGCTGCGAGGCATTGCGCGGGACCGCGGGCTGACCATCAGCGAGTACGGGGTGGAGCGCCTTGCCGATCACCACCGCTTGCCGATCGCCTCCGAGGCAGACCTCTACTCGGCGCTGGGAATGGCCCCCATCCCGCCGGAGATGCGCGAGGACACGGGCGAGGTCGAAGCCGCCCTCGAGGGGCGGCTGCCCCGCGTGGTCGAGGCTGCGGACGTCCTGGGCTACCTCCACGTCCACACCCGCGACTCGGACGGCACGGCCACGGTCCTTCAGATGGCGCAGGCGGTGCGAGCGCTGGGCGGCCGCTACCTCGCCATCACCGATCACAGCCGCTCGGCAGGCTACGCCGGTGGCCTCGACGCCGCTCGCCTGAGGGCCCAGTGGGACGCCATCGACGCGGCCCAGGAGCAGGTGCCCGAGGTGCGCCTGCTCAGGGGATCGGAGGTCGACATCCTCGAGGACGGTCGACTCGACTATCCGGCGGAGATCCTCGACCGGCTCGACCTGGTCGTGGCCAGCATCCACTCGCGCTTCAAGCTCGACGAGGAGGCGATGACGCGTCGCCTGCTCGCCGCGCTCGACGATCCCCACGTCCATGTCTTGGGCCACCTGACCGGACGGCTCATCGGCAAGCGGGACCCCTACCCCTTCCAGCTCGCGCCGGTGCTGGAGAAGGCAGCCCGCCTCGGAGTGGCGCTGGAGATCAACGGCAATCCCGAGAGGCTGGATCTGAGCGCCGATCACGCCAGCCAGGCCTGCAGCTGCGGCGCCAGGCTGGTCATCACCAGCGACGCCCACAGCGTGGCGGGCCTGTCCGAGCTGGAATACGCCGTGGCGACCGCGCGCCGCGGCTGGGTGCGCCGCGAGGACGTGCTCAATTGCCTGCCACCCGACCAGTTCCTGGCCTCCTTGCGCGGCGCGAGGAGGGCATGAGTCGGCTCTCGCGAAGCAGGCCCCTACTCAGAAGTGCCCTCTGCTATCATCCCGCGCCATGTTGCGGGTCGGGCTCTTCGCCTCGATGCTCTTGCTCCTGCCGGCCGCCACGCCGAGCGACGAGCTGTCTCCACACGCCTTCCAGAAGCTCGTCGACCGCACCCGCGGCGCCATCCTCAAGGTCGTCTCCTCGCCGCGCGGGACGGCCGTGCTGATCGGCGCCCGCGGCGAGCTCCTCGTCGACGACCGGCTGGCCGGCAAGGACGGGGTCGCTGTCGAATACCAAGGTGAGCGGCGCCAGGCGACGCTGGTGGCCCGTGAGCCGACGCTCGGGCTCGCGCTCCTGCGGCTGCCGCCCGACGTCTATCCCGCGGCTCCCGCAGGCTCGGCGCGCAAGCTCCTTCCCGGGAATGCCCTGCTCGGGCTGGCCTTCGACACGCGAGGCACCCTGCAGGCCAAGGTGGGTCACTTCGCGGGAACGCGCGAGGTCCGGGGCCTGACACGCCTGCGCAACGACGTGGCCGGGCCCGCCGGCACGGCTCTCTTCAACACCCAGGGGCAGCTGGTGGCCCTGCACTGCGGGCGGCCACGCGCCACGCTGCCCATCGACGAGCTGCGGGCGCGCTTCGGCACCCTGAGGGCGACCGAGTGAGCGAGCCCGTCACCACCGCCCCCCCGGCCCCCCGCCCCGCAGGCAACGCCGCCGGCCGCGAGGCGCTCCTGGTGTGGGGGATGGCCTTCGCGGCCATCGCCATCACCCGTGCCATCGGCCCCATCTCCGGCTACGCCAAAGCCGTGGCAGCGGTCGCCTTCCTGTACCTGCCGGGCATGATCGTCTGGCGTCGCAACGAGGACTACCGCGACTACGGGGCGACCCTGGGAGGCTGGAAGCGCGGAGCGGCGCTGGGCGTGGGCTTCTCCGCCATCGTGCTGCCGCTCTTCGTCCTCGGCTTCTTCGGGTTCGTGCACCTGCTGCAGAACGTGCCCGAGGGGCTGAGCGGGCTGCTCGCCCCCTATCCCAAAGGCACAGCGTTCCACTTCCGCCTGCCCGACCGCTTCCCAGCCCATCTGGTGGACCAGTTCCTGGTGGTCGCGCTGCCCGAGGAGCTGTTTTACCGGGGCTTCATGCAGCAGCGCCTGCGCGACGCCTGGCCCAAGGGGCGCACCTTCCTGGGCGCTCGCCTCGGGCCCGCTTTCTGGGTGACGGCGGCGCTCTTCGCGGTAGGCCACCTCGCCGAGCCGCACCCCTGGCGCCTGGGGGTCTTCTTCCCGGCGCTGGTTTTCGGATGGATGCGCGAGCGAACCGGGACCATCGTGCCCGGCGTTCTCTTCCACGCCTTGTCGAATCTGACCGTCCTAGTGCTCGAGGCGAGCTTCTTCGGACCGCGCTGAGGGCGGCATGCGCCTGTTGGCCGCAGTGACCTTCGTGCTCGCCCTCGCGGCGCTGCTGCTCGCCCGCTTCGTGGACACCGTCCCCCTGTGGTACTGGGCACTGTGGGCCCTGCCGCTGACCACCACGCTGTTCGCGGTGGCCCTTGCCGGCGCCGTGCTCGAGCACTTGCTGGGCGCCGGCTTCCGCCTGGCCGCGGCCGCGCTGGCCTTCTCGCTGAGCCTCTTCGCGACGCTCTTCGCCATCTTCGAGCGCGCTCCCGGGACGCTGCCTGCGACGATGCTTCCGCTGGAGGATCTTCCCGCCAAGGCTTTCTCGGTGACGGCGCTGGGCGCCGCCGCCGCAGCGCTGCTGCTCGCCCTATACGCTCTGCGCTCGCCGTCGCTGGCCGCGCAGATCGCGGCACTGCTCGCCCTAACGGGTTCGCTCTTCGTGGCCCGCCAGAGCGCAGCCGGCTTCGGGCTGCCCTTCCTGTCACCCTGGGCGCTGGCCGTCCTCATCCTGGCGATGCTCTTCCATGGGCTCTCGGGGTGGATGCGTCGGCGCCGGCCTCCCGGGGTACCCGAGGAAAGAACGGTGGACCAGCGACCGCCGCCCCCCGAATCCAGCCTTCCCGAAGACCGCTCGCCGCCAGGCTAGCTGGCCAGGCGCGCGAGCGGCGCGACCTGGATCTCGAGGTTGTGCCCCACGGTGACGACCGAGGCCTCCGGGACCTCGATGAAGCCCGGCGGCACCTGCGGCTCGCTGGCGAGGACGACGCCGCGAACCCGTCGGTGCGCCCGCACCAGGGGGCTGGTGTCAGGGGTCGACTCGGTGATCCGGCAGCGCTCGCAGCGGGCGATGCCCTCCAGCAGCGCATAGCAGAGCGAGCCCGACCCCAGCCGCGTGGCGGCCATCACCCGCCCGTTGGTGACGAAGAAGCCCAGGCTGCCCACCTTGCCGCGTTCGCGCTCGACAGCCTCGACACGCCGCGCCGTCTCGGCCAGGCGCGCCCCCACCAATTGGGGCGAGAGCTCGAATTCCTCGGACAGCCCGCCGTCGCGCATCAGTTGGACGAAGGTGAGGAAGCACAGCTCGCTGGCGGCGCTCCCCTTGGCCTGGCGCGCTAGGAAGGCAGGCATGGTCTCGAACAGGGACTGGCGGGTAGCCACTGGATTGGCGAGGGGGCCTTGGTGCATGAAGAGCCAGCGCCGGAAGCGCAACGGCATCACGTCCTCGTCCAGGAAGGCGCCGCTGCTGCCGGCAGGTAGCCCTGCGTGGAAGAAGAGGACCTCGCTGGAGACATCCGAAACCAGCCTGCCCAAGTCGAGCGGGGTAACGCTTCCAGGCTTCTTGCGCAGCAGAATCGCGTCCGCCTCGACGTAGCCCAGCCCCACCGCCCGAGGCGTCTCGGCAAAGGGCGAGAGCCGCCCCTTCACCAGATCGACCTGGCAGCGCAGGAGGTTGGGGTCCGAGGTGAGAAGGGCGAGCGTGTACGACATGGCGGCGGCGATGCTCCTGGCCAAGTGTTGGGGTCGCGCCACGGGTCCGGCAACTCTCGTCTGGCGGCTCGTCCATTGTCCGGCAGGCCCCTGACCAAGAAGGGCGCCGGGCATCACTCGCGAGGCCGCCCAAGAATGGCCATCCGGATCGAGGTTTGACACTCCCGCGCAGCGCCCACTAGAATTCCGCCCGTTTCTTCAAGTAGTTACCTTGGGCGTCCGGGTTGGCGCTCGGGTGCCCGGGTGGGTGTTTGCAGCCCACCTTCTGGCCCAACCGCCCGCGCGGTGACGCGGGCTCCTTGAGCGAGGCGTTGCAGCATGTCCGACGAGGTGGCGATCGGCATCGACCTGGGCACGAGCTACAGCTGCGTCGCCTTCCTGGAGAACGGGGTCCCGACGGTCATCCCCAACGAGTGGGGTGAGCGCACCCATGCCTCGGTGGTGAGCTTCCTGGAAGACGGCTCGGTGCTCGTGGGCAACGCGGCCAAGCGAAACATCATCGCCAATGCCGAGAACACCGTGTACTCGGCGAAGCGGCTCATCGGGCGCTACTTCTTCTCCGACGAGGTGAAGAAGGCGCAGACGGTGATGCCGTACTCCATCGTCGAAGGCGCCAACAACTCGGTGCGCATCGAGGTGCGCGGGCGCAGCTATTCGCTGCCGGAGATCAGCGCCCTGGTGCTCAAGGAGATGAAGGCCATCGCCGAGAGCTACCTGGGGCGCGAGGTGACCAAGGCGGTGGTCACGGTCCCGGCGTACTTCAACGACAACCAGCGGCAGGCCACCAAGGACGCGGGGCGCATCGCCGGGCTGGACGTGCTGCGAATCCTCAACGAGCCGACGGCGGCGGCGCTGGCCTTCGGCTGCGGCAAGGACCTTCACCAGCGGGTGGTGGTCTACGACCTGGGCGGCGGAACCTTCGACGTGTCGATCCTCGAGATTGGCACCGACGTCTTCGAGGTGCTGGCCACCGCCGGCGACACCTACCTGGGGGGAGACGACTTCGACGACCGCATCATGCAGTGGCTGGCGCAGGACTTCCTCGGCCGTACGGGGCTCGACCTGACCCAGAGCAAGTACTGCATGCAGATGCTCAAGGACGCCGGCGAGCGCGCCAAGATCGACGTCGGGCGCGACGGAAAGGCCGCCATCCTCTGCCAGTCGATCTGCCAGGACGGCGACGGCAACGTCCTGGACCTGCAGGCCCAGCTCAGCGAGGAGACCTTCAACCGGATGGTGATGGACCTCGTACAGCGCACCTTCAAGGTCTGCGACGAAGCCCTGCAGAGCGCGCGCATGACGGCGGCTGACATCGATGCGGTGATCCTGGTCGGCGGACCGACCCGCTTGCCGATCGTGCGCAGCTCGGTGCGCCACTACTTCCAGAAGGACCCGATGATGGGCGTCGACCCTGACGAGGTCGTCGCCATGGGGGCGGCGATCCAGGGCGCGGCCTTGCTCTCCTCGGGCGGGGCGGACCACCGGCTCCTGGACGTCACCCCGCTGACCTTGCGCATCGGCACGGTGGGAGGCTTCTCCGAGAGGGTCATCGAGAAGAACACTCCCATCCCCATCGAGCAGTCCAAGACCTTCACCACCAGCCGCGACGGCCAGGACAAGGTCAAGATCCGCGTCTACCAGGGCGAGTCCAACCGCGCCGACGAGTGCGAGATGCTCGGCGAGTTCGAGTTCTCCGGCTTCCGCA
>JACRCT010000499.1 GCA_016218885.1 Deltaproteobacteria bacterium
ATTCGCCAACGGACCAAAGCCAGCATTCGGGTCCGCGAACACAAAGCAGCTCTCAATCAGCTCCCCACACAGCTGCATGATGGGCGCGGACGGCTGAAGGATCTTTGTCGAAATGTAGAAATTGAGCGGCGCCTCGAGACAGACAGCCTCGCTGTCTGGCTGGGGCTGATTGTCCACGCAAGGCCGCGCGTCCTCCATGAAGGGGGCGTTGACAGACGGGCCAAGGATGTCTACGGGGAGTGGCTCGACGAGCCAGCAGGCCAGCTTCGGGTCGCCTCGGAGCTCGATCTCCAGGACTGTATCGAGCGGGAGGTACTTGGAGCGGATGCTTTGGCTGGCCTCGTCGAAGTTGGTTGTGCTCACGTATTCGAGGTTGAATCCCGGCTGGATCTCGTCGGCCGGCATGCCGCCCGGGCTAGGCTCGGGAGCTGGACCCTCCCAGTAGGCCAGCGCGTAGGTGGAGGAATCCTCGCCGTGGTCTTCACCGGGGAATCCCAGGAGACGATCGACGACGCCGCTCGAGCTCGAGCCGGGAGTGAAGTCGAGCCGCCCGTTGCCGTTCACGTCTTCGTATACCAGCACCGAGGCCTTGGCATACCGGTTGCCCTCTGCTTCCCCGTCGCTCCGCATCGCCTCCGCGGGCGGCAGCTCGGTGATCTCGAGCTGGAAACGCGCCGGGAATGTCGGCGTAATCGGGAGGTCCTGTGTGACCTTGATTGGGTGAACGCCTGCCTCATCGGTGGATTCGGCATACCAGGCGAGGGCTACGTGTACCTGCCCCGTGGGCTGAGCCGCGCCGTTCAGCGAGATCTCACCTCGAAGCGTGGCAAGAGGTGGCTTGTAGTTCTCGGCAGGCGCGCCATCGCCGCACGCCGCGAGTCCAAGGGCCAAGGCTGCACTGAGAATCGCTCGCATCTGCATTCGCTCTCCTCGAACGGGTTGTGCCCGGAGAGACAGGTCGCTCTGCCGCGAATGTTAAGTCAGAACGACCAGGCGACGGCGATGCGCGGGCAAACCACGGGTCGCGCGGCGATCTCTGCCGTGCCGTCAGAGGAGACCTCTCGTCGCAGAAGAAGGCTCGCAGAGCCTTCGAGGCTGATGCTGAGCCTTGCGGCTAGCGGCAGACTCAGGCGCACGCCAACCCTCGGGCCAATGGCTCCATAAGCGCGCCGCTCATCGACGGGGATTGAGGCGGCTCTCAGCCGGTCGGCTTCCGCTCGTTCCAGGTGCAGCCACGCCCAGCGCATCTCCAGGCCGGCATCGGCCGCGAGGCTGATGGGGCTCAGGTGCAGCTGGTAGCCGACATAAGGTCCTCCGGTCAGGGCGCGCTGCTGTCCGCCGAAGGCCGCAGTGCTGACCGTTCCCGTGACGAAGTTGGCGTCGACCCCCGCGATGAGCGCTCCGCGGCGCCAGCTGAGCTCCGCCCCGGCCTGTAGCGCGACCTCCTCGGCGCCTCCGAACCTGAGCTCCGCGCCGACGTGGGGCCCGAGCTGCCAGGGACGGAGCTCGAGGCCTCCTCCGCGCGCCGCCAGCTGCTCTCGGGAGACAGGACGGAAATCGTCGCTCGTGAGCTCGCGCACTCCGCCCCAGCCCAGGTCGACCTCGGCGACGCTGGTCGAGCTGCCGCGGCGTCGAGCGACGAGATACTGCCCCGGAGGCACGGCAAGGTTGAGTGCTCCCTCCCCCGACAGCTCGCCCACCACGCTGCTCGAGCCACGCGCGAAGACCAGATAGCGGTCGGCCCCTCCCGGAACGCTGAGGAAGGCCGAAGCATGGGCGGGATACGACAGCACCAGATCGCCGGCTCCCGAGAGGTTCACGTCGAGCGTGGGATGCTGGAGCGCGGCTCCCTGGGTGCTGCGCAGCAGGGTGCGGCCGTAGACGTAGGAGTAGAGCTCGGCCAGCGTCACCCGTCCATTGCGGTCGACGTCGGCGCCCCCGCGCATGCCGGAGACGAGGAAGTGCGTGAAGAGGGACCCGCCGAGCTCGTGTGACTCCTGGGCCGCCTCGCCCGTCGCCGAGGCGCGGATCTCCACCGTGCCGCGGGGCGCGTCGGCCGCGAGGGTGACGGAGGGCCCGCGGCTGATGCCCTTGGCGCCGCGTGGGGTGCGGCAGGCGTCGAGGACTGCCAGCGTCACCGTCGAGGGAATCTGGGCCAACTGGTCGCGAAGGTGCGCGAGCGCCAGGTCCCCGTCTGCGAGGTGGAGCGACTCCTCGTCGCCATGGCCGGAGAAGTAGAAGAGGAGCACGGCCCGCTTGCCGGCGGCGGTGAGAGCCGCGATCTGCGCCCGCGTCTTGGCGAGCGCCTCCAGGACGGCCTGCGGGCTTCCCCCGTTGACGAGCAGCGCCCGCTCCATCGACACCTGGCCCAGGCTGGCAAGGACCTCGCGGACCCTCTTCGCGTCCTGCTCGGCGTAGAGCAGCGGCTCGTCGCCGGCGTTGCCGAAGTTGGCGCCTACGATCACCGCGAACCGCGCGTCCCCGGTCTCGGACGGCTGGGCCCGAGCGGTGGCGGCGCCGAACAGGAGAGAGGCGGCGAGAGGGGCGAGATGGCTCAGTCGCATATCACTCGCAGGACAGGGCGCGGACGATGGCTTGGGGCGGGGCCCAATCCGCCGGGCTCGTGGGCTTGGCTGCCACGCCCCGGCGCAACGCCTGCTCCCCATCGGCAGAGGCCGCCTCCCCGCGGGCGACCACCAGCCAGAGGTCGCGGCAAGGGCTGTCGACGACCGCGCTGCCTGCAAGCACCTGCTCACCGGCTTCAAGCGCGAGTGACTGCGCGTCATGGAAGCGATCCACCCGGCCGCTTGCGTCCACGAACCAGACGGCGACGCGTTGCGGCTGGTCGAGCAGGAGCACCAGCCGCAGGGCGTCTCCGCCGCGCACCTTCTCGGCCTCGCCGAGCAGGCGGGTCTGCTCGCCACGCTTGAGGTGGAGCACCACGCCCGAGCCTTTGAGGCCGGCGTGGTCGAGGGGTTCGACGGTGCCCCGCGGGATGAGCAGGAGCATCGCCGCGACCGCCGCTGCCACGGGCCCCATCGCCCAAAGGCGGGCGAGCTTCCACCCTCGTCGCTCTCCCTCGGCGCGGCGCGCCCGGAGGCGCGTCATGAAGAACGGCGGGGGCAGCGAGCCGAGCTGCTGCTCAGTCACGCCCTTGAGCTCGCCAAGGTACTTGCGACACTCGGCGCAATGCTCCACGTGCCCGGCCGCCCGGTCGCGCTCCTCGTCGGGCAGGTCGCCGACGAACAACTGCTCCAAGGCGAACTTGCTGGGATGGCTGCTCATGGTCATGGCCCAGCTACTCTCCCATCAGGCTGGCCCTCCAGCGGGCCGCCTGCTCGCGCAGCGCTTCGAGCTTCTTGGCGACGGTTTGTCTCGTCCAACCTGTCGCCGCCGCGATCTCCAGCTGATTCATCTCGTCGAGATAGTGGAGCACGGCGACCTGGCGCATCCGCTGATCGAGGCGGCCGAGGTAGCGGACGACCACGCTCCAGTCGTCCACCGCCTGCGCCCCGGCCCGCGGCTCCGGCCGATCGGCTGTCTCGTCCAGCGGCGCCTCGGCCCGGCGTTCGCGCCGCTTGGCGCAATCGAAGCAGCAGCGCTCGGCCACGCGGTAGAGCCAGGCGAGCTTCGATTCCGCCTCGCGGAATGAGGCTCCGTATTTCCATAGGCGCAGGAAGACCTCCTGCGCCGCGTCGTCGGCCGCTGCCTCCTCTCTGAGCAGGCGCCGACAGCGGCGCATCACGAGCGGGCCGTAGAGGGCGTAGGCATCCGCCACCTCAGCCTCGGTCAATTCGCTGCCTGTCCCCTGCATCGCTATGGCGAGACCCCCGAGCGAGACCCATGGCATACCCGAACTGTCCGATGGGTGCTACTGGCCGAGGATCGTTCCCCAGGGAGCGCCTGCACCTGCGAGCCATGGATGCCTCACTGGAAGTACGTTTGGGCGTCCTCGTGGCGCGTCAGCGAGAGGGGCGCTAAGGCATGCGTCAGCCATTCGCGGAGGGTGGCCAATCGGAACTCGAAGGAGCAGGAGCGGATGTGACCCAAGACCGATGGGCGATCGCGCGAGCGACCGCCCATCGCGCATTCGAAACGCTACTCGAGCTCGATCATGCCACCGGTCGCCCCCGGCTCCATCATCGTGAAAGCCAAGGCCGCCCAGGTCTGGAGGTACCATCCGCGCCGGTTGCGGCTGATCTCGGTCGCGCCGTCCACGGTGAAGATGCCAGGGCCAGCGGGAAGCCGGGACAGCGCCTCCGCCGGGATCTGCCCTGCGCCCTGGTGGGGCTTGAACTTGCAGACGAGGGTGTAGGTGTCCTCAGAGGGATCCATCGGGAAGGTCTGGATGACCGTCCGGATTCTGCCCTGGCGGTGGTAGCTCAACGCCGCCCCGCCCCACTGGACATCGATCGCCGCGCTGCGCGCGACGGACATCGGCGGCTCCTCCGGAGACGCGGGGAAGGTGGGAGCGAGAAGGTCGAAGGCCGGTGGAGTCCAGAGGCCGACGTGGAACCGAGGCGCGCCCTGCGGATTGCCCTCGGCGCGGATGTGGACCCGCGTGCCGGGAGTGAAGAGCGCCCTGTCGAGGAACTGCATGTCGTAGGTGCCCGACTCATTGGGGATCATCTCCAGCGCAGAGAGCCCGCCGGTGATGGTGATCTTGCCAGCGTTGGTGGGCGTCCCGACCCCGTACGCCGTCGGGCACCGACTCAGCTCGCACGGCCCGATGTCCTCGGTGGAGCAGTCCCAGGGCGCGTCTTTCTGGAAGTCGGCGAACAGCATCGAGTCGTTGGGCGATGACGACACCACCACGCTGCCCATATCCAACACGTCGCCCGGTTGGGGCTCGTTGAGCGCCGACTGGGCGATGGAGGTTTCCGGCGTCCCTTCTTGCGCGCCGCAGCCCATCGCAGCCAGGGTCAGCGTGGCAGTAAGAAGCGCTTGAGTCAGGGTCTTCATGATCCCTCCAGTGTGGTTGTGAGCCAGCGACCGTGGTCGCGCGGGTCGGCTCGCACGCTCACGGTCCGTTTGGAGGGAGAGACAGAACGAACGTGGCCGGATGTTAAATGAATCGTTCGCCTGGCTCGACGATGGGGTTCCGGCCGGCTCCGTGGAAGTGAACGCGGGTCCTACCGGATTCCAGGTCAGAAGGCGCCTAGCGCGCCGAGGACGTTGGTGTAGTCGTCGGTCCAGAGCCGCGTCGAGGTCGGGGACCGCCGAATACGGGTGTACCCCTGGAACGCGGGTTTCTCGAAGAGCGTCTTCGACCGCGAGACGACCATCCAGTGCGCGGGCAGCTCGACCTCCTCCTTGCCTGGGTGCCTCTCCTGGGTGAAGAGCTCGGCGACCTCGAGACCGAGCTCCTCGGCGATTCGGTACACCACCGGACCGAGGTCCAGCACACGGTTGGAGATGTGGATCGCGAGCGCGGAATCCTGATCGCGCAGGTGCGCCAGGTAGACCTCGAACGCCTGTCGGGTGAGCAGGTGCGCCGGGATGGAATCGCTGCTGAAGGCGTCCACCACGAAGACGTCGAAGCGCTGTGAGCCCCCGGAGGCGAGCTCGCGCTCGAGCGCCAGGCGGGCATCGCCCGACACCACCTCCACCCTTGCCCGCGAGTCGGCGAGGTAGGTGAAGAGCTGGGGGTCTCGCGCGAGCCGAACCACGTCGGGGTTGATCTCGTAGAAACGGTATTCGTCTCCGACCTCGGCATGGGCCGCCAAGACGCCGATTCCCAGGCCGATGACGCCCACCCGCAGGGGTTGGTGCTCAACCTCCCGCCGCGGATGGTTCGCGAGAGTCCGGCCGATGGCGCTGTTGCGCGTGTAGTAGGCGACCGGCTCGGTGCGCAGAGGTCCATCGCAGAACTGGTAGCCGTGGACGACCCGCCCGTGCCGCAGGTGGTGCACCGTGGATCCGGAGGGATCCTTCGACGCCTTGACTCGGAGGACTCCGTAGAAGCTGCGCAGGTGGGTGACGAGCCCTTGCTCCGGCAGGCGCAGATGGGCCACGACCTCGCCGCTGAGCATCAGCAGGACGAACGCGCTCGCGACGCGGGCCAGGGTGAGCGTCCGCCTGGGCGTCGCCCGCGCACGGTCGCGCTCCGCGACCCCCATTGCCAGGAGCCAGGTCGCCAGGATGCCGAGGTCGAGCTCGAGGTAGCGGTCGAAAGCCAGGGGCGCAGCAACCGCGACCAGAACGCCGCCGACCGCGCCGCCCAGTGAGACTGCGAGGTAGAAGGAGGTCAGATGCGTGGAGGCCGGGCGCATCCGCGCCAGCTCGCCGTGGCAGACCATGCCGCAGGTGAAGAGGAGCAGCCCGTAGATCACCAGGGGCTCGGCGAGGGTCTCGCTGGGCTCGCCGAACAAGAGCAGCAGGCCCATCGCCGAGAGCACCCCGAGCGCCGGCATGAAGAGCCCCCGCCGGTACCAGCGGTCGCTCTCGAAGCAGAGGATGAAGCTGAGCAGATAGATCGCGAGCGGGAGCACCCACAGGAAAGGCACCGCGGCGATCTCCTGGCAGAGATGGTTGGTCACGGCCAGGAGCATCCAGGAGGGGCACGCGGCCAGGGCGATCCAGCTCGCCCACTGGCGGGCATTGGGCTTGACCGCTCCCTCCGAGGGAGCGGCGGCAGGGAGCGCAAGCAGGGGCACGGCTTGCGTTCGCAGGGCAATGAGCGCGGAGCCAGCCGCGAAGAGCGCGAACCCGATGGCGAAGACCCACCCCTGGGTCTTCAAGCTGAGCGCGGGCTCCACCAGGAACGGGTAG
>JACRCT010000500.1 GCA_016218885.1 Deltaproteobacteria bacterium
GTCCCGCGTCGGGCCTCGAGGCGGTGGAGGGGGCAGGGGCGAGCGCCGGGCAGGTGGATCGAAGGGCGGCTTGTCGTACCCGCCGCCGTCCGCGTCCACGAAGACCGGGTTGGTGAGCGCGAACGGGACCACTGGCTTGGCGCCCCCGTTGGAGAGCTTGTTGGGGTAGACGAGCGGGAACAGAGGGCTCGTGCCGTAGACCATGGCCACGACCCAGTTGTCGGTGGCTGGAGCGGGGAGCCGCAGCTCCACTTTCTTGTGCCAGCGCCAGTAGCTGGTGGCCCCGGACTGGAGGGCGAGCTCGCGGTCGGTGGGCTCGAGCGTGATCGCATGCGAGAGCGCGATGCTGGAGCTGGGCCAGTTCGCGTTGCCCTCACCGTTGCAGGAGACCCGGGTCGTCTGCGCCTCCGGGCTCTGGGGATCGATGGGGCAGCTGGAGTCGTCGGCGGGCAGGTGCTGGTAGAGCTCGACCCGGGTCAGGTTCATGTAGAGCGGGGCCTGGATGTCCACGGTGACCAGCAGGCCGTCGCTGGAAGCCGGCACCACCTCGCCGATGCCGGCAGAGGGGCCGGTGGGTCTGCCGTCGGCTCCAGCTCGGGCGACTCTCACCTGCACGAAGGGACCGTTGCTGACCGACGCCTTCTGGGCATTCACCGCCGCGCTCACCACGGCCGCGGTGATGCGCTGGGGAGCGTCGTCGGCCACCCGAACCCAGGTGCGCCAGTAGCCGGCGGCCGCCGCGAACCGCTGATGCGTGTCCGAGGCGCCGATCGCCGCCACCTTCAGCCCGCGCGAGATCAGTGTGAACCAGTCGTTGAAGCAGGCGTGGGCGCGGTAGGGGTCGAAGTCGTCGGTGGCGCTGTTGAGGACCTCGTAGGCATTGAAGTCGGGGGCGATCAGCCGGGTGTCGTCCGGCGTCGCGCTCGGCTGCGGCGCCATGTCGAACAGCTCCGGACCGGCGTGCGTGGCCAGGGTATCCAGGTCCACGCGCAGCGCGGAGAGCACCCCCAGGTTCGCGCTGCGTGGATGGTTGATTTGGATGGAGGTGGCGCCCTTGCGCCGGGCTTCGGCGAAGATCTCGGCGGTGGAGAGCGTCGCGCCGCGCCCGCCACCCCAGTCGATGGCTCCGCGGGTGATCGGGTCGTCGGGGTCGGGCGACAGGGGATAGGTGTTGGTGTGTCCGAAGTCGGTCGGTGAGACCTCTTCTCCGGGGATGGACGCCAAGAGCTTCTCGGCGCCGATCTCGCGAATGGCCGGGCCGTAGTCGGTCACGTAGTCGTGATCGGTGGCCACCATGACGTCCACGCCCTCGGCCGCGAAGGAGAGCGTGCGCTGTGTGGCGATGAGATGGCTGTCGGGGCTGTTCACGCCGTGGACGTGGAAGTCGGCCGAGGCCCATCCCGAGCTGTCGACCACGTGGGCGAGCGCGGCTTCCACGGAGGCGTCGGCGGTGCGCAGGTCGACGAGCACGCCGGGGGAGGTGGGGAAGTCCAGCGGGTGGATCGACCACTCGGGCCCTCGGGAGACGAGCACGCGGTATTCGGCGGGCGGAAGCTCGAAGGTGGCCGAGCCGCTGGTGGGCACGAAGTCGATGAGCTGGACGTTGTCGGGGATGGGGTCGCGCAGGGTGTCGGCGAAGTGGATGAGGGTGGTGCCCGGCGCCGGGCAGCTGCTCGTGGCGCAGACCACGGTGACCTTGGCGGGCAAGGGCGAGCCGCCGGCCGCGTCGCGGACCGTGACGGTGAGGCGTCGCGGGGGCACCAGGTCGAAGTCGGCGTGGGTCTCGTCGTTGGAGAGGACCTGCAGGAGGGCGGTGGCGCTGGCCGGCGAGCCCGGGGCCCACGCCGAG
Source organism: Deltaproteobacteria bacterium (assembly GCA_016218885.1). Classification (GTDB taxonomy): domain Bacteria; phylum Myxococcota; class Myxococcia; order Myxococcales; family UBA5297; genus JACRCT01. The sequence continues at coordinate 1,850 of JACRCT010000500.1, forward strand.
GCGATGTAGGAGCCGACGGCGAGCCGACCCGAGTAGCGCCCCTGGGCGTCGGTGACGAAGACCGCGGAGATTGTCCCCTCGCGCTGGAGGCTGACGCGTGCGCCTGCCAGGGGCTGTCCGCCGCGGGTGACGGTGCCCGAGAAGGCGCCCAGCTGAGTGCCGGTGATCGCTCCGCGCCAGGTCTCGATGAGCGAGGCCACCTCGCCCAGCTCCCGGCCGACCACGAAGTCGCGGGCGATGGCGCGGGCCTGCCCGGCGGGGACCCGCAGCGCGCCCGGTCGAGCGGCGGCGTCGGGGCCGAACCACGCCGAGACGCCGGAGAGGCCGTTGACCCCGATGAGCGTGCCGGTGACCCCGGCGATGGTCATGACGGCGTTGGTGGACTCGGGAATGTAGGGTGAATCCGCCTGGTAGGGTGCGTAACCATAGGCCACGCCGTCGCCCTGGTAGCCGAACCAGCTCATTCGGTCGATGCCCTGGCACATGCCCCCGAAGCCGAAGCCGCCCGTGCAGGACTGGCCATTGAAGAGCTCGACCGTCCAGCCCGGGTCGACCAGGTCGCCGGCGAGGGTGGTGATGTCCTCGGTGCCCTCGTTACAGAAGGCGGTGACGTAGCGGACCCGCTGCTCACCAGGGCTGAGGAGGAAGTAGTTGGTGATCTTGAAGGGCAGACCCTTGCTGAGGTCGAGGGAGCTGACGTTGAAGATGTTCCTGATGCGCAGGTAGTTCTGCGCCGTGTCGTGGCCGCTCATCGCCACAATCGCCGGCTCGCCCTCGCCGCCCGCGGAGATGACCTCCATGAAGTCGGGGTCGATCGTACGTGCCAGGTTGTAGAAGAGCCCCACCTCGCCAAACTGGTCCTGGCCCGGGCCGCTGCGCACCAGATCGGCATCGATGATCGTGGCGCCATAGGGGTTGGGTCCGATGTGTCGGTCCCGGGCCTGCACCACGACTCGGATCTTGTCGTTGGCGAGCAGGTAGTCACCGACCTTGCCCCAGGCATTGGGTCCGCCGATCAACTCAGTCGGACCCTCGACACGCTTGGCCAGCGTGGTGCCTGGCCCGCGGGTCATGAAGCGCTCCAGGGGGATCGCGCAGCGCTCGATGGGTATCTTGCCTGCGTCCAGACCGGCGTCGGCCGAAGTCTCGGCGTCGGAGGCCCCCGCGTCGCTCCCGGAGGCAGGATCCGTGCAGCCGGCTGCGGCGGCCAAGAAAAGGGCGAGCGAGATTACGAGGTGCGAGCGCATGGGGGCCGATGCTCGCCCGAGCGAGAGCGATGGGCAAGTGCAGCGCGCGGCTCTCGCTGGCCGAGCGTGCAAGGCCGAATGCCAGGCAGACGCAGGAGTCGCCCCCTGCGCTCTTCTTCCCTGCTCGCCGAGGTCGGAGAGACCCTCGCTACCCACACCCCGCTTTTCCTTCTTCCCCACTCGGCACGACCTTCTCGAACAGCTCGAAGGGAGCCTGGATGAGCGCCAGATCTCCCTCGCGCAGCTTCTCGGTGCTCTTGGGGTCGAAGGAGGTCTCGCCGCGCTTGATACGCAGGACGCGAATCCCCACTTCGTCTTGGGCCCGGGCGACGGTGAGCTCCAGGAGGGGAGGGCCGACCACCCTCACTTCGCCGACCACCACCATCTGATCGCCGATGTCGAAGGAGGTCCGGATGCACGAGTCGAGGGCCGCAGCGGCGAAGGCCGGAGCGGCCAGCGAGGAGGTGGAGAAGGCCTCCACCTGGAAGGCGTCCTCGACCTTGCGCACCAGGTCGTCGTCGAACAGGCGCATCACCACGCGGATCTTGGGGTTGAACCGGCGCGCGTCGAGGGCGATGTTGAGGTTGGCCAGGTCGTCGTCGGTGGCGCAGACGATGGCGCGCGCGGCCCTGATGTTGGTGACCTCCAGGGCATTGTGCGAGCGCAGGTCATCGATGAGCAGCGGCACGCCCTCGTCGCGGATGGCGGCGGCGAAGGGGGCGTTCTCGTTGCGCTCCACCACCACCACGTCCATGCCGAGCTTCTGCAGGCGCCCCAGGACCCGGTATCCGATGCGGCCGGCTCCGCAGAGCACCACGTGGTTCTTCAGGGTCAAGGCCTGCACGGCGATCCACTCCTTGTCGTTGCGATGCTTGGCGAAGAAGAGAAAGCCGAAGCGCACCAGTCCGTCGGCGAGCACGGCGATGCCCAGCACCGGAATCACGGCCTCGGTCAGCACCAGCCACCACGAGTCGGGCATCTCCAGCGCGGGCTGGCCCAGCATCAGGAAGTAGGTGTTGCCCATGGCCTGGGCGAGGCTGATGCCCGCGCCGTTGCGGGTGTAGCCCAACCAGAAGATGAGCGAGCCGGCGATCTGCACCGTCGCCAGCAGGAGGAAGGTCACCCGGAAGCGCTTGAGCAGCGCCCACAGGTAGCGCAGCTGGACGTGGACGCGCTGGCGCAGCGGCCGGGGAGGGCGAGGCATGGGCTGCCTTGGTAGCACGCCGTTGGAATCAACCCAAGCCTACCCGCGGCGCCCGGTCGTTCA
>JACRCT010000501.1 GCA_016218885.1 Deltaproteobacteria bacterium
CCCCCTCGAGGCCGGGCGCGACCCGGGCCTCTACGCCGAGGAGAGCAAGACCGTCGCCCACGATGCGGCCGAGTGGGCCATGGCCAACGGGCACGACCCGAAGCTGCGCATCGCCTTCTGCGGGTACGAGGGAAGCCACACCTTCCCCGAGGACTGGACCTGCTTCGAGTGGAAGGCCGCCGGCGGCTACGGCTCGAAGAAGAACGCCGCGCGCGAGCGGGTCTGGTTCTCGCCCTACTGCCTGACCGTTCGCCAGCAGCTCAACCTCTTCGCCGCGAGGCCAGTATGACCACCGCCACCTTCGCCGACGACCTCCTCGCAGACCTCGCAGGCGAGGACGCGCCGAGGCTCCCGCCGCTCCTCGAGGAGGAGCCAGCGGAGACACCTGACCTTCTGGGGGCAACTCCGCAACAGGAACCCGCGGCCCGTCCGGCGCCGTCGGAAAGCGCGGTGAAGCCGAACGCGCCGACGAGTCGACCCGGGGAGCGCGCCAAGGGTTCGGCTGTCGGACCGATGTCCCCGCCCACTCCCGCGACGCAACCCGCCGCGGCCCCGAAGGAGGAGCCGATGCCCGAGAAGTGCAAGACGCCTGACTGCAAGAACCCGGTCAAATACCCGCGGAAGGGACTCTGCAAGCCCTGCTACCAGCGCGACTGGTCCGCCACGCGCAAGAAGTCCGCCCCGTCCGCTACGCCCAAGGCCAAGCCCGCTCCCAGCGCTCGCGTTCAGGCGAGCACCGACGGCAAGGCCTTCAAGCCGTTGCCCTCAATCGCCCCCGAGGGAACCGACGTCGCCACCCCAGGCCATCTCTACGCCGGCCTCACCAACGCCGACCTCGCGAGCCACATCACCGCGGCTCTCTCCGAGCGCTCGAAGCGACTCGCAGGCGTCGACGTGCTGCGCGACGTCGTCAGCAGGTAGCCCACCCCTTTGCTGTGAACCCGCAGGACCGCAGGAGGAGCAGATGGTGACGAAGAAGACCGACGAGAAGCCCGACAAGCCCAAGTCCATCTCCGGCGGGCGCGTGATCTCGCGCCACGTCGAGGAGCTGTCGGTGAAGCTGACCGACGTGGAGCTCAAGGAGCGCTCCAAGCGCGCTGCCGAGGTCGAGGGCAACATGCGCACTCACCTCACGCACGCCGACTCGGTGTGCAAGAGCCTCAAGGCCGAGCAGGACCGCCTCGACGCCGAGCTCGCGCACCTCTCGCACATCGTCCGCAGCGAGACCGAGCCCCGGGAGGTCGAGATCCAGGTGGAGCTGGACCCCGACCGCAAGCGCCACGTCCTCGAGATCCGCCTCGACACCGGAGAGGTCGTGCACCGCCGGCTGGCCCGCGAGGACGAGCTGCAGGTCGACCTGTTCCCGAAGGTGGACCTCGTCGCCCTCGCCGCCGAGTGTCTCAAGAACGGGCTCACCGCGGACGACGTGCGCAAGCTGGCCGGCGCACGCAAGGTCGACCCCGCCGCGCTCTCCGACGCCATCGAGGTCGAGAAGAAGCGCGCCTCCGAGAAGAAGGTTCCCGCGGCGAAGTCCATCGGCAGGAAGAGCCCCGCTCGCCAGCTCGCGGAGAAGCTCTTCGTCGAGGGCGTCCGCTTCGCCAAAGGCCGGATGACCAACGAGGACGCGGACAAGGTCGCGAAGGCCACGGCTGACGCTGGCGTGCCCACGGGCGAGGTCCTGGAGGAGCTCGAGGGCATCGAAGAGCGCCTGCTCAAGCCCGACCGGAAGTAGCGGCGCAGCCAATCACAGCTACGCGGGGCGCTGCAGGCCGGCGCCCCGCCGAGGTCAGCGTGCAGGATCGGGAACAAGGCTTCGTCGCCATCCACCGCAAGATCCTGTCGTCGCCCGTGTACGTCGCGATGTCGGCAGAGCAGCAGCACGTCTTCCTGACGATGCTCCTCCTCGCCAACTGGACGGACCACCCGGCACAGCTCGGCAGGCGTTGGGTGACGGTCCACCGGGGCGAGCTTGCTCACAGCCTAGAGACCATCGCCGAGATGGCCGGCCGCGTGAGCATCAAGGTCGTCCGCACCACCATCGCGCGATTGATGGCCGACGACTCGGACGCAGGCGGCAACGGTCCAGCGGTGAAAGTCCGCTGGACGGGCACGCCATCGGGCACGGGGTTTCGAATCCTAAGCGTCGTGAATTACGGGCGATACCAGGACCTAGCCATGTACAGGGGCACGCGATCGGGCACGGACCGGGCACGGAGTGGGCACGGACCGGGCACAGACCGGGCACCGATCAAACCAAGGGAACCAAGGGAACCAAGGGAACCACCACCCCCTTCCCCCTCCGCGTGGACCGCTGAGCAGCAGGCGGCGGCGGTGGCGGTGGACGTCGATCGGGTCTGGCAGCTCATCCAGCAGGCGCGCGCCAACCGCGGCAGGCCGACCCCCGACGGACTGGGATGGATTCCTGCCCCGCTCGACGAAGAGCCCGCCCGCCCCGCCCGCTGGACCGACTGGGTCCGCGAGCGCGCCGCTGAATACCTGACCGACGTCGAGGAGCGCCTTGCGGCCGGCTACGCCGTGTGGCTCACCGACGACGACTTCGCCAAGAAGCGCTGGCCGACGCAGCTGTTCCTGTCGCCCGGCATCTACCGCAGCCGCATTCCCGCGGCTCGCGTCACCCCTGAGAACAGCGCGGGCTAAGGCCTCACGCGAGGAGACGACCATGCAGCAGACCACCGAGACCAAGACGAAGCTCGACACCTGGGCAGTGCTGGAACTCTTCGGCCACCGCCGCTTCGCGGGACGGGTGACCGAGGAGGAGATCGCCGGCAAGGGGTTCATCCGAATCGACGTCCCCGGCACCGAAGGCGGCTCTCCTGCGTCGACGCACTTCTACGGGCCCGACGCCGTCTACGGGATCCACCCGTGCTCCGAGGAGCTGGCGCGCGCGGCGGCGAAGAGCGACCGCCCTGCGCCGGTGCACCGCTACGAGCTACCCGCGCCGCGGGCCGAGGAGCCCGAGGACGTCGATGAGGTCGACTGCGACGACAAGCCCTGGTGAACAGATCGACTTCTTCCGCACTGAGGTGACACATGCCTAAAGGCATCTACCAGCGTCCGACGGTTGAGCAGCGCCTCTGGAGTCGTGTGGACAAGAGCGCCGGGCCGGATGCGTGCTGGACCTGGACTGGGTCCTTGAGGCCCAACGGTTACGGCCAGATCAGGCGCGGCAGGTTCAATTGCAGCGC
>JACRCT010000502.1 GCA_016218885.1 Deltaproteobacteria bacterium
CAGTATGGAGGCGATGGCACCACTCACTCTGCATCAACGACCGAGGCGCCTGATGACCTGACACTCGATCGACCCTCACTGAGGGCCTATATGGGCTCCGCCCATACCCGCTGGGGGCCGCGTGGGCCCCCAGACCCCCGGTGGGGCGCTCGCTCGGGAAACCCAGTCACCACGACCGCAGGGTCCCTGCTTGACACGGAGGGGCCTTCTCATGGAAGCCTGCTTGAGCCCGCGGTGATCGTCTCGGAATCGCCGACCGATCGCGCCGGCGGAACAAACCCAGCCTGGCCACGCCCTAGTCGCTCCTCGGGGTGACGAGCACATGTGGCCCGAGGCCGTGCCTGCGCCCACGCCCCCTGGCTTTCCACTTCCTCTCGGCTCCTCGCGAACACCGAGTTCCTGATCGCGGTCCTCGCGGTCCTGAGTTCCTGAATCACCATCCTCGCGATCCCGAGTTCTTGAATCTCCATCCTCGCGATCCCGAGTTCTTGAATCGCGATCACCGCGGGCTAAAGCTGGCTGAAGCCAGCTCAAAGCCCGCGGCTACATTTACGAAGGGCACTGAAGTGCGCTAACCGACTCGAACACCTCGCTCGTTTCTCGCGTGCGGTCGCGGAAGGATCTTCGGGGTGCTGGCGAGTCTCACCAGGTCAGGACGATCTTCCCCAGGGTCGCATTGGCCTCCATCCGCTGGTGCGCCCGCCGGACCTCGGCGACGCTCATCGCCTCGTCGAGCACCGGCACCAATCGCCGGCTCTCGAACTGCGGGAGCATCTGCCGCTCGAAGGCCTGCGCCAGCTCGATCTTCTCCTCCAGAGGCCTCGAGCGCAGCACCGTGCCGCGGATCGTCAGCCGGCGCGTGAGCAGCAACCCCAGCGGCAGCTTCCCCAAGTTGCCCGCAAGCAACCCCACCACCACCAGCCGCCCCCTCGGAGCCAGCGCCGCCACGCTCTCCTCCAGATAGGAACCGCCTACCAGGTCCAACACCACGTCCACGCCCGCCCCTCCGGTCGCGTGGCGCACCTCGTCGGCGAAGCGCGGCTCCTCGAGGTGCAGCGCCACGTCGAGCCCCAACACCCGACACCGCGCGAGCTTGTCCGCCGAGCGCGACGTTCCCAGCACGCTCGCCCCCACCAGCCTCCCCACCTGCACCGCCGCGGTGCCCACACCGCTCGCCACCGCGTGTACCAGCAGCCGCTCGCCTGGCTTGAGCTCGCCTTGGCGCAAGAGACCGTCGAAGGCGGTCATGAACGACTCGGGGATCGCCGCCGCCTGCGCCAGCTCCATCCCCGAGGGCACCCGCATCGCCGCTCTCTCGTGGAGGACGACCTTCTCCGCGTAGGCCCCGCCCCCGACGATACCCATCACCGGCTCGCCGACCTGGAAGCGCGTCGCCTTCGCGCCCAACGCCTCCACCTCTCCCGCGAACTCCAGGCCGGGGATGTCGGCGGGCGCGTCCGGGGGCGGAGGGTACAGGCCCCGGCGCTGCAGCAGATCGGCGCGGTTGAGCCCGGCGGCCCGCACCGCCACGCGGATCTCGAAGGGTCCGGGCTCGGGCTCGACCACCTCGCGCATCTCGAGGACGTCGACGTCGCCGGGCTCACGGATGCAGATCGCGCGCATGGATTCTCCCTAGGGAGGCTTCTGGTTGGGCCGGAATGCTATTCGCGCGCCCGCCTCCGCGCCCGCACCGAGTGGACCCGGGCCTCACGGACGTCGGCTGGGCTACGGCACCGCCAGTGGAGCCTCGCCCTTCCAGCGCTCGGAGCACACGAAGGCTCCAGACTCCTCCTCGAACCCCTCGCGGCGAGTCGCGCCGGCGACGGCTGGACATTGCTTCATCTATTCTGGGCGGCGCATGCCTGAGGCCCAGCCCATGAGTGACCCAACAACTCAGCGCCCTGCGATGCCAGCCCTCTTCACGGCACTGCTTTGCGGTTGCGCGGGATCGACTGCGCCGACGCCGCTCGACGCTTCGCAGCCCCCGCCTGTCGAGTGTCCCACCTCCATGTCTGCGAGCGACGGAGGCCGATGCCTGCCGACGATCCCGGAGAGCTGCCCTCCCGGCACCATGGCCTTCGTGGGGGAATCCCATTGCCAGCCGGTGGGCTGGAACGCTTGCCCCCCCGGCTTCGAGGCGGAGCCTTCGGGTTGGGGCTGCATCGACGTGCAGCCGGAAGCGGCTTGCCCGGCAGGGCGGATGCCCGTGCTCGGCCAGCGTGAGTGCCGGCCGGCCGGCTGGAGTGAGTGCCCTGCCGGGTTCGAGCCCGATCCATCGGGTTGGGGATGTCGCCCGGTCCTCCCTGATCTCCCTTGCACCGGGGCCACCCTCGAGCGGCTGGGCGATCGAGAGTGCCGCGCCCTGGGCGAGTGCGCCGCAGCGTTCCCTCCCCTCGATGCCACCCAGTTCGTCGACGCCGGGCTCGCCGCCTCGCAGGTGGACGACACGCATTTCCAGACGATTAGCGCTGCCCTCGTCGCGGCGCCTGCCGGGGCGGTCATCGCCGTGGAAAGTGGCATCTACTCCGAGCGGCTGGAGATCACGAAGCCAGTCACCGTCGTCGGCCGCTGCGCCCAGAGAGTCGTCGTCGACGGGTCGCAGGTGGGCAAGTCGGGAATTCTCAACAAGGGTGTCCAGAGAGTCACGGTGCGAGGGCTCACGCTGGCCAACCACACCTTCGGAGTATCGCTATCGCAAGGGGCCACCCTGTCCCTGACAGAGAGCGTGCTGACCCGCAACCTCTCTGAAGGAATCTGGGTCTCCGGCGCAGGGACCGCGGCGACGCTCTCGTCGGTCGCCGTCCGCGACACCTTGC
>JACRCT010000508.1 GCA_016218885.1 Deltaproteobacteria bacterium
ACCGGCTGGCCCTCCAGCATCTCGAAGAGCATCCGCGCCCGGCCGCGCGTCGAGTGCTTCTCCTCCTTCGTGACCATGTAGCTGGGGCACATCGTGCCCCCCTCGGTGCGACGGCAGGCGCCCACGCCCACGCAGCGCAGGGTGGCCTGCGCGAAGCTCCCCGCGTCATCCGGGAAGCGGAAGTGCGTCGGCGTTGCGGGCGGCCGGTAGTCCGTCCCCAGCCGCAGGTTCTCGGTGATGCGATAGGGGTCGACGACCTTGTGCGGGTTCATCTTCCCGCGCGGGTCCCAGATGGCCTTGAACTCCTGAAAGGCTCGCACCAGCTTCTCTCCGAACATCTTCGGCAAAAGCTCGGCGCGCGACTGCCCGTCACCATGCTCTCCCGAGAGTGAGCCGTCGTACTTCAGGACCAGGTCCGCGGCGCGGTCCACGAACGAGCGGAAGCGGTCGATTCCTTCGCGCGTCCTGAGCTCGAAGTCGATGCGCGTGTGCACGCAGCCCTGGCCGAAGTGACCATAGAGCGCGCCCTGATACTGGTACTCGTCGAGCAGGCGCCGCAGGTCGTGCAGGTACCGCGCGAGCTGCTCGGGCGGCACTGCCGAGTCCTCCCAGCCCTCCCAAGCGACCCGCTTCCCGGGAACGTGGGCCGTGGCTCCCAGGCCGGACTCGCGCACCTTCCAGACCATCCGCTCCTGCGTCGGGTCGTCGAAGAGCCTCATCGAGGGTGCCTTCCGCCGGCCCCGCAGCGATGCCATCAGCCGGCGCGCCTTCTCGTGGGACTCCTCCCGAGTCTCACCGCCGTACTCCACCAGCAACCAGCCTTTGCCTTCCGGGAGCAGCTCCACGTCTTCCGGGTGAAGCCTCAACTTCTTCATGTCCTCGACCAGAGTGTCGTCGAGCCCCTCCAGGCCGGTCGGCCTGCTGCCCAGGATCTCCATCACGTGCTCGGCTGCTTCAAAGACCGTCGGGTACCCCAGGACCAGCAGGCTGCGCGCGGGCGGGCTGGGGACCAGCCTCAACGTCGCCTCGAGGACGGTGACACAAGTGCCCTCGGTGCCGACCAGCGCCTTGGCCACGTCGAAGCCGTTCTCGGGAAGCAGCCTGTCGAGGTTGTAACCCGAGACCCGCCGGGGAATGCGCGGGTAGCGGCTGCGAATCTCCTCGGCATACCGGTCGCGCAGCTCCTTCAGGCGCAGGTAGATCTGGCCGCGCCGCCCGCCCTGCCGGAGGATCTCCGCCAGCTTCTCCTCGCTGGTCCCCCCTACGCGCAGCCGCAGGCCGTCATAGGTCACGACCTCCAGCTCCTCGACGTTGTCGTCGGTCTTGCCGCCCATCACCGAGTGCACGCCACAGGCGTCGTTGCCGATCATCCCGCCGAGGGTGCAGTGGTCGTGCGTCGAGGGATCCGGCGCGAAGGTGAGGTGATGCCTCTCGGCCTTTCTGCGCAGCTGATCCAGGACCACCCCCGGCTCGATGATCGCCCGGCGGTTCGCCGGATCCACCGACACGATGCGGCGCATGTACTTCGAGAAGTCCAGCACCACCGCGACGTTGCAGCACTGACCCGCCAGGCTGGTTCCTCCTCCGCGGGCGAGGACCGGGGCGCCGTGGCGGCGGCAGGCGGCGATGGCGGCCACCACGTCGTCGGCGTCGCGGGGGACCACCACGCCAATGGGGACCTGCCGGTAGTTCGAGGCATCGGTTGCGTAGAGCCCTCGCGCGCCGTCGTCGAAACGCACCTCCCCGCGCACCACCTCGGCGAGCTCACGGCCAAGGGCCAGGGCGTCGCGCGCGAGCGGCTGCATTCCTGGACGGGAGCGGAGGCGGTCCACGAGCGGCGGCTGGCCTGCGAAGCGAGCCACTAGTGAGCTCCGGAGATGAAGTCCCGGAAGGTCTGGCGAATCATGGCGCGGGACTCCGGATCGCCCTTGAGCACTGCCAGGCCGTAGGCCTTGGCCTGCTCGAGGGTGATGTGCGGGGGCATCGGTGGGACCTCGGGGTCGGTGACCGCCTCGAGGACCACGGGGCGGTCGGCGGCGAGCGCCGCCTCCCACGCCTTGCCCACGCCCTCGGGCGAGTCCACGCGGATTCCGCGCAGGCCGATCGACTCGGCGTACTTGGCGTAGGGGAAGTCGGGCAGGTCCTGCGAGGCCTCGTACTTCGGGTTCCCCTCCATGGCGCGCATCTCCCAGGTGACCTGGCTGAGGTCGCGATTGTTGAGGACCAGCACGATGAGCTGCTTGTTCTTCCAGTGCGGCCAGTACTTGGCCACGGTGACCAGCTCGCCGTTGCCGTTCATCTGCATCGCGCCGTCGCCCACCAGAGCGATGACCGGCCGATCGGGATGCGCGAACTTGGCCGCGATCGCGTAGGGCACTCCCGGTCCCATCGTCGCCAGGTTGCCCGAGAGCGAGCAGGCCATGCCCGGACGGATCTTCAGGTCGCGGGCGAACCAGTTGGCGGCGGTGCCCGAGTCCGAGGTGATGATCACCCGGTCGGGGAGTCGCGGTGAGAGCTCCCAGAAGACCCGCTGCGGATTGAGCGGATGGGCGTCCTTCATGGCCCGCGACTCGAGCGTCTTCCACCACTCGCCGATGCGACGCTCGATCTTCTGGCGCCAAGCGCGGTCGGTCTTGACCTTGAGCCTGGGCAGGAGTGCGGCGAGCGTCGCGCGCGCGTCGCCGACCAGGCCGACCTCCATCGGATAGCGCAGCGAGAGCATCTTCGGGTCGATGTCGATCTGCACGCCGCGCGCTTGCCCTTCATCAGGCAGGAACTCGGGATAGGGGAAGCTCGAGCCGACCATGAGCAAGGTGTCGCAGTCGGCCATCAGGTCCCAGCTCGGGCGTGTGCCGAGCAACCCAATGGCTCCGGTGACGAAGGGCAGGTCGTCGGGGAGTGCCGCCTTCCCGAGCAACGCCTTAGCGACTCCGGCACCGAGAGCCTCCGCGACCTTAATCACCTCGGCGGACGCGCGCAGCGCGCCGGCGCCGACCAGCATGGCCACACGCCTGCCGGCGTTGAGCACCTCCGCCGCGCGATCGAGATCGCGCTCCTCGGGAATGACCCGCGGAGCCGAGTAGCCGGCGCCGCTGTGGATGGTGTCGTGCTTCTTGGGCAACTCCTTGACGGCCTCCAGTTCCTGCAGGTCCTTGGGCACGATGATGCAGGAGACCGAGCGCTCGGCCAGAGCGATGCGCATGCCGCGGTCGACGAGGTGGCGCACCTGGGCGGGGCTGGTGGCGGTCTCGACGAACTCGCCGACATCCTGGAAGAGCACCTGCAGATCGACCTCCTGCTGGAACGCTCCACCGAGGACTGCGCGGGCCGACTGCCCGACGATCGCCATGACCGGCTGGTGGTCGAGCTTGGCGTCGTAGAGCCCGTTGAGCAGGTGAATGGCTCCCGGGCCCGAGGTGGCCATGCATACGCCAATCTCGCCGGTGAACTTGGCGTGAGCACAGGCCATGAAAGCCGCCATCTCCTCGTGGCGTACTTGGACGAATTCGAGCTCCTCGCCGCGCCCCTGCGCCTTCTGCAGGGCGCTCATCAACCCGTTGATGCCGTCACCCGGATAGCCGTAGATGCGCCTGACGCCCCAGGTGCGTAGACGCCTGAGCAGAAAATCAGAGACCGTGTCGGCCATGTTCCCCCCTCGATGGTCCGCCGGCCGGGCACTCAAAGAAGCGTGCGCCGCAGGCCGCGAATCACCCGTGGGGGAGATCTAGAAATGGCGAGAAGGATGCGAAACCCTGTGGCGCTCGATCTTGGGCCGGGCGGCGTGCCGAACGCCTCTCGCTCGGCGAGGAGGACCCTCGGCTCTCAATCGACTCGCCATACCTGAAGCTCGCTCTCCAGCATTCTTAGAGGTCGGCGTCGAGCTGCCCCACCTCGGCCTTGGGGAAGTAGTGCTCGAGGATCCGACGCCAATCCGCCCCACGCCGATCGAGCTCCCGCGCACCCCATTGGCACAGGCCGACCCCGTGCCCGAGCCCATGGCCCTTGAAGCGCACCTGACCGTCGGACTCCTCGACCGTCACGTTGAGGCTCTTGAGCTTCATCCAGCCGAAAGCGCGCCCGACCCGCGAGAGGAGCTCGGCGCCGCTCATCTTGGACCCGAAGATCCGGACCTCCAAGGCGCGCCCACCGCGATCCTTGCGCGATACCTCGACCGCTGCGCCCCGCTCGGCCAGCCCCAACCCTTGAGCCAACGCAGAGCGTGAGACCGTCCAGGTCCAGCCTGCCTCGGGAGCTGCGCTGCACAGCGCCTTGCCGTCGTCTCCGCGATCACTCACGGCACGAAGGGCCGAGCGCTCGCCGAACACGTCCCAAGGTGAGCTCGTGGCCCCGCCGCAAGACGAGTGGAACCAGGCCTGGGCGGTCTGGCCGTCCACCTTGAGCACCACCCCGCGCGTCGCTTGTACCGCCCGCGCCGCCTCCGGCCCCTCCCCCGACCTTCCTCGATAAACCTGGCAATGAGCCAAATCACAGAGGTCCAAGCCCCCGGGCTGGTGTCGGCCCCGCGAGGTCACAGCGAAGGTCCGCGAGACCACCGCCTGCGCCTTCATCGCCTCCGGAGCACCGGCCGGTAGCTCGCCCGCCAGCACGCCGAGCAGATAGCCCTCGATGTCCACCTCGTTGACGAACCTGATCTCCCCCGCCACCTCGCGCGCCCGGACCCGCCCGCGGTAGCCGCGCTCCACTTCCCCCAGACGCAGAATCGCGCCCTCGAGCAGCAGCTCCCGACAGGCAAGCTTCCCGACTCTCAGCGTCCCGGGCTCGGCAGCCTCGACCTTCACCGGCATCTGGGGCACTGGCTGGCCGTCACAGCGAGCGGAGGAGGCGGCGGTCAGCAGCACCTGGCGGGGATGGTAGCGAGAGAGGATGCGCACGCGCAGCGGTGCGGGGCTCTCCCCCGCCGCAGCAACGGGCGCAAGGGAGAGGAGCAACAGCATGAAGAGCCCGAGACCGCGCATCGCTTTGCCTCGATCGGAGGGCCCACCCTAGCCTCCGGTCGCGACGCGGGGAATGGGAGAAGCTGTGCGCAGGTGCGTGCGCGGAATTGGAGGGGCGGGCTTCGGGGGTCGAGCACCTTCTCGAGGTTTGCGGAGGGCCGGCCGGGGGCCTGTCGTCAACGGCTGCGAGCGGATGCGTGCTGCCGAGGCCCTGCCCTCCAAGTCTCGCTCCAACCCAATCCCGACGGCGCCTGTATAAGGTGGGGCCGCTCGATTGGAGTCTTCGTGACAGCTTCCACGGCCAACGCAGGCACCGACCTCAGCCCTCCCCGTACGGTCATCTGCGCCGACGCGCTGGAGTGGCTGCGGGCCGGGCAGGATCTCTCGGGCTGCGCGATCATCACCTCGCTCCCGGACGTCTCGGAGCTTTCGCTCCCCCTGGCGGACTGGAAGCGCTGGTTCGTGGACGCCGCGGCGTTGGTGATGGAGAAGTGCCCGCCCGACTCGGCGGCGATCTTCTTCCAGACGGACATCAAGCCGGAGGGCGTCTGGCTGGACAAGGGCTGGCTTTGCCACCAGGCCGCAGAGCGCACGGGGATGACGCTGCTCTGGCACAAGATCGCCTGCCGCAAGACGCCGGGGACCATCACGTTCGGCAGACCGGCATACTCGCATCTGCTGTGCTATTCGAAGGACCTGCACGCGGACCTGGGACGCTCGACGGCCGACGTGCTTCCCGACATGGGGCCGACCGTGTGGACCCGCGGGATGGGCATCGAGGCCTGCCGGGTCGCCTGCCGCTTCGTACGGGAGCAGACCCGGTGCCGCACGGTGGTTGATCCCTTCTGTGGGCGAGGCACGGTGCTGGCGGTGGCGAACGAGATGGGTTTGGGCGCGCTGGGCGTGGAGCTGTGCCGCAAGAGGTCGCGGCAGGCCAAGGCCCTCACGGTCCAAGAAATCATCGAAGGAAAACCGGGGGATACGGAGAAGGGACGGAAGTAAGCAGATGAGTGCCCCAATGGAGCTGACTGGAGACCTGCTGCGCGCCGCTGCGCAGGCGCTCGCATCCTCGACCGATGGCGGCGCGTCCGCTCTCGAGGCTGCGACCGGCTTGCCGGCCGAGGCCTTGCCGCGAGTGCGCACGGCCATCGAGCTGGCAGGCCAGAAGCTGGCGCAGGTAGAAGACGTGCTCGTCTATGAAGCCGACGATCTGCACGGCGCCGGAATCCTCGTGGAAGGGCTCGAGTACGTCTTGAGGTTCGCTGCCGAGCCGGAGACCTCGGCAGCTCCCGCACCCGCCCTCTCCCCGGCGCCTCGCGCCAAGCGCAGCAAGAAGGAGAAGGCGCCCAAGCTCGTGCACATCGTCCGCAAAGGCGAGAAGCAGGCGCTGCCACCGAAGGAGGCCAAGCCAACCTGGCCCTCCTCGCCTCCCAAGCACGACCTGCCCATCGGCCGCGGCCTGTTTTCCAGTGCGGGCAAGCGCGAGAGTCCCCGGCCTGGTCTGGTCGCCATCACCGTAGCGCCAAAGATCCAAGCGGCGCTCGGGCAGCCCCCTGCGGCGGGGCAGACCGGCGAGCCTGCTGAACAGCCGCCGGTTGATCAAGCCACCGCACCTGTCGAGCAGCCGCCGGTGAACCAGCCCTCCGCACCCGTCGAACCGCAGTCGGCAGACCAAGTCTCGCAGGCCCCAGCCTCGACTCCGACTCCACAGGGCCCTGGGCGTTCCGACCGTCCCTTTGAACGCAGACCCGATAGCCGGCGCTTCGATCGCAAGCCAAGTGATCGGCCGTATGAAAAGGGCGAAGGTGATCGTCCCTTCCGTACTGGCAAGCCCGGCGACAAGCCTTACCAGAGCCGCAGCGGCGACCGTCCTTTCCAGCCCCGCGGCAAGCCCGGCGACAGGCCCTTCCAGAGCCGCGGCGGCGACCGTCCCTTCCAGCCACGCGGCAAGCCCGGCGACAGGCCCTTCCAGAGCCGCGGCGGCGACCGTCCCTTCCAGCCCCGCGGCAAGCCCGGCGACAAGCCCTTCCAGAGCCGCGGCGGCGATCGTCCCTTCCAGCCCCGCGGCAAGCCCGGCGACAGGCCGTTCGATAGACATGGCGATCGTCCGGCG
>JACRCT010000520.1 GCA_016218885.1 Deltaproteobacteria bacterium
GAGCAACGAGATGTTCGCAGCCTTCGCCACGACCTGCGCCACCCTCGCCGGGCTCGTCTCGGTGAAGAGCGCGGTGGAGCACCTTGCGAATGGCGGCGGCGTGAAGGGGGCGCTCCGCTCGCTGCTCACCGAGAACACGCCCCCGCCCCCGTCTCCTGAGTCGCGGCCGTGATGAAGGCCCTCGGCTTGGCATGGGAGCGGCGCGCCGTGCTGGCCCCGTGGCTGCTCCTTGCCGCGGTCCTGGTGGTCGGGCTGCTCCTCGCCCGGGCGCTCAACCTCGGCCGCGCTTCCGAAGCCGAGGCGCGCCGGCTGGCCGAGGCCGAGCTCCTCCGCGCCCAGGGGCAGATCGTCCAGGCCCAGACCAGCGCTCGCGACCTCCAGGCGCGCGCCGATGAGGCGATGGCCGAGAACGACGCCCTGCGGGCCGCCATCGAGGAGGCCAAGCGAGTTGCCCCGGAGGTTCGGATCGTCGAGGTGACCCGCGCCAGCACCGGTCCCGTGGTCGCCACGGGGCCAGCACGCGAGCCGCCCGTCCATCCGCCCCCAGGGGACCAGCAGCAGGCCGCGGCGCAGCCCGCGTGCCTCCTGGCCGAGGGTGACTCCGCCGAGGTGCTGGTGGACGAGGTAGAGCTCCGCACCGACGCCGGCAACCGGCTCCTCGTCGGGACCGCGTTCGCGTGGAGGCTGTCGCCCGGCCCTCCGGCGCGCCTCTTTGGCGGTGCCTTCAAGAGCCCTCTCTCGACCGACGCCGCGCTGCCTCCTGCACCGGCCCTGGGGTGGGGCGTCGGTCCGCGCGTGGGCATCGGCGCTGGCGGCTGGACCGTCGGCGTGGCCGCCTCCCCGCCGCTCTGGTCGCTGCTCGGCTGGCGCTTCGAGGTCACCGCCGGCGCTGGGCTGGGCTCGGGCGGGGCATGGGATGCGGGCGCCGCGATTCTCGTCAGGCCGTAGGCAAGTGGTCCCCAAGGGTCGAGAGGTCGGCGGCCCTCACCTGCAGGAGCAGCAGCCATGGCAGTGCGAGCGAAGATGACCGTCACACAGAACAAGCCGCAGACCGCGGACCCCGAGCAACGCGACGTCGTCCTGACCGCGGTCTACACCGACGACCCAAACGACCCCAACCACTCCTGGAGCAAGTACACGCCGTGCGGGCAGGTCATGATGACCATCGGAAACCCGATGGCCTCCGAGCAGTTCGAGCTCGGCAAGACCTTCTTCGTCGACTTCACCCCGGCCGAGTAGCAGATCGCCGAATCACTGCGGGCCCCGGGGCGTTCGCGCCTCGGGGCCCTTTCGCATTCGAGAGGCGCTGCGTCAAGACGGTCGGCGGTGTAGGGCGGAGCAGCGTGGTCCCCGAGCTTCGATTTTTGGGCTCTTGTGTCCGAGGTGTCGAGTACTCTGCACAGCTAGTGGAGGACGTGACCCACAACACGCGCATGGTTCTCACGGGGGCAATCGGGGGTTAAGCTCCCTTCACCGAGCAAGAGGTTCGTAGGTTGACAACATTTCAGGGAGGTTGCTACACCCCCAAAAGCACACGGGCCACCCAGCGCTAACTGGGTGGCCCGGTGGAAGTCGAAGGGTTGCCGACTTCGGCGCTGCTGGCGACACGACTATCGGGACTTTAATCACAGCCCCGAGCCGCCTGCAACGCCATCCATGCAACCCCTCCCGGACTGGCCCGGATAGCCAGGAACCGTGCCCCGGTCCGCCGGGGTTGAAGGGAGGTGCTGCATGGACTGGCGAAGGATAGTGCTTGTCCTGCTGAACGCAGCTATCGGGCTGATTCTGCAGTTCTGGAAGAGGTAGCAACGTTGGCCCCCGAGCTCCGGCTCGGGGGCCTTTCGCATTGCGGGCCTACTCTGCCTTGGGCAGTTGCTACGCAATCGTTCTCGCGGGCGGGCTGGTGGTCGACTCCTTCATCGGAGCGGCCACTGTGGTCCTTGCCAATTCACTGCCCGCCTAGTCGACGTGGAAGCACATGTCGTCCGTCGAGTGGACGCAACGGATGTAAATCGGGAAGTCTGCAAACTGAATTCCCTCGATCGCTTCCGAGCGGAAATCGACCACTGCGAGCGTGCTCTCTGCGCACGGGGCGGCAGTTGAGGTCCAGAACCTCGAGGGGCTGCCTGGGAAGACTTCAGGGTCGAGCCCTGGCGCGGGCTGCCCATCACGGTCTGGAAGAAGCGTTCCGAGTTCATCGCTCGTAGGCAACCGCCAACCCGCCAGACCTTCAAGCTCCAAGGTGTCGCAGTACTCGACTGCACACGATCCTCGTTTGCAGGCGGGGCCTGGAGAGTTCCTCTGCCAGAGTAGCGAGGTCTCCGGGTCATAGGCGGTCGAGGGGCTGGTGACGAAACGCACGATTCGCAACCTGAGCCTCACCTGGGCTTCGCCAGTTGGGCGACAGGCTGGGAACAAGCAGAGGAGCGTTATCGCTGAGAGCCGTTTGAGCATCACTGTCCCCATCAGAGCCTTGGCCATCACCGACGGTATCACTTCACCGGCCGCACGACAGCCACCGCCTCACCGGCACCGACCGCGACGGGCGCTACCCATCGCAGTTCGAGCCGTTCCCCAGGCCGGCCCTCGGCGCGGGAGCCGGTCCAGTAGCAGTGCCAGTGCGCGGGCCGCACGTGGGCGCGGGCGGCCCGGAGAGCGCGGGCGTTGGCGCAGCGCGGAGGCTGCGCCGCTCACCCGCGGCGTTCCTACTTGTGTTCGGGCAGCGCGAGCATCCTGCCGGTGTCGAGCAGGAAGGCGTCGGGGTCGGCCACCACCTTGGAGTAGCTCTCCTTGCCCTCGAACGAGTCGACGACCGCGCGCTCTTCGGCGGCGAGGTCCTGGTAGGCCTTCCGGCCGTAGTTGTGCGGCAGCCACTTCTTGCGCTGGCTGCCGAAGATGTTGAAGCGCGCGAGCAGCCGCTCGTCATTGAAGGTTAGGTGACAGGTGCCTTTCTTGTAGAACTTCACCCGGAAGTGCTCGCACTCGACCTCGTAGCCCCAGCCGCCCAACTTGGCTTCCTCGAGCGCCCTGTGGAGCGAAAGCGTCGGCTGCGTGCCGCCAGCCAGGAAGCACAGGCACCGCTCGATATCGCGCAGCTGCTCACCCGCGCGGTACACGTCGAGCTTGCCGTCCCAGTCCTTGCCGTAGAAGGGCATGATGACCTTCTCGTTGATCTTCCACGCCTTGTTGGTCGCCCAGCCGTTGTAGTAGTGGACGTTCCGCGACGACTCCGGGTACCACGAGTGCTGGTGCGACAGGTCGTCGAAGAGCTTGAGGATTGCGTCCTCGATGCCGGCGACCGTCTGGCCTGCCATGTCGGCTTGGATCGAGAGGATGTTGCTGTAGGAGAACTCGTAGTCCCCAAGCTCCTCAACCTTGGCCGCGAGCGCCTTCTGCAGGTTGCTCGTGAGCTTGGAGACGAACTGGGGCGCCTGGAAGAGCGCCTCCCAATACTTGAGCCGCGTGCGGCGGACGTAGTCGTTGAGGATGTTCGCGCCAGTCGCCTTGCGATCATCAATCTTGAGTTCGAGGATCGGGTTCCGGTAGTCGCCGTCCTTGCCGTGATGCAGTGCGTTGAGCAGGTGCGGCAGCACCGCGTTGTACTCGCGGATGAGCCGCACGCCGACGTCGACCTCGAACTGGTAGCGGGCGATGATCGCCTTCACGAAGTCGCCATGCGCTAGGTCCTCGGCGGGACCAGCGTGCAGCTGCTCCGCGGGCCGCGCGGCTTCAAGCTCCTCGATGATGACGCTCTTGGGCAGCGAATCCGGGATCGTGACCTTGACGAGCGCCACTTCAACCGACGTCCGCCGCTCGGCCGACTCGAACTCGCCCGGGAGGTAGGTGATCTCGGCGCCCAACTCCGCGAGCCGCTTGGCCAGCATTTTGCGCTCGAAGGAGTAGGGGTTCCTCAGCGTCTCCGCGTTGAGTAGGCAGACGACGCGGCCTCCGTAGCGGGCAAGCTCCAGCATCTTGAGCAGGTGCCTATCGCCGTCGCTGAACGGCGGGTTGGCGACGATCAGGTCGTAGCTCTTGGCCGTGTGGTAGGTGAGGAAGTCGTCGTGGACGACGCGGAAGCCTGCGCCCTTGAGCGCGGCGCGGAGGTCGGGCTCACTCTCGATGCAGTCGATCGCCGCCTTGCCGTCGTTGTCGCGGTAGGCGTAGCGGTCCCGCGCGTAGGCGACGCGCTTGGCGACGACGGCGGCGAGGTCGCCCTTGCCGGCGGAAGGCTCGAGGACCGCCCCGATCTCGTCGAAGTTGATGCCGTCGAGCATCCTCTCGGCGAGCTTGCGCGGCGTGGGGAATAACTCGATGAACGTCGTGGGGCGCGGCCCCGGTGCGCTGCGCGGCGGAGCATCGGGTTCCTCTTCCTGGGGACGGGGCTCGAAGATGCTTGCTTGCGTCAGAGCGGTCATGGGTTCTTCCTTTCTCGAATGGGGAACTTGGCGACGGCCGCGTCGCGGTACGCTTGGGGACCGCCGGTGATCGGGACGTAGACATGGACGCGCGGCGGACGCCCGCTCTCGAAGATGCCGCACTGGTCGGGGGTGTGGATTAGGCCATCCAGGCCGAAAGCCGGGGTGCGCGTTGACCGTCGGCAGAGGCATGGGACCTCGGCCTGCTCGCGGATCGCTTCATCGGTTGCGATCTTCATGGTCATGCCTCAAGAAGAAAGCCGGGCCCCTCGCGGAGCCCGGCGTTGGACTGCGTGGTGGCGGTAGCTACGCGGCGCGACGGGACTTCGCTGGAGCCTCGGGGAGGACGATCGGGGTCGCCTTCTCATCGGCGCGCATCGGCATCACCAACGAGATCTGCTCGAACGGCAGGCC
>JACRCT010000504.1 GCA_016218885.1 Deltaproteobacteria bacterium
CGCTCAGCCCCTCTGCCGCACCGAAGCGCCGGAACGCCTGCCCATCGAAGCGGGCGAGCCCGCCTCCGCGAGTTCCGACCCACAGGTAGGCGCCGTCGGAGAGCAGCGAGAAGACGTTGTTGCTCGGCAGCCCTTCGGCGGTGGTGTAGCGAGTGAAGCTCGCGCCGTCGAAGCGGGACAGCCCGCCTTCGTTGGAGCCGAACCAGAGCTGACCTTGATGGGCCGTACCTCGCCAGATGATGCCCGGGGACAGCCCATCGCGCGCGGTGAAGCTGTGGAACGAGGTTCCATCGAAGCGGCTGATTCCACCCTCGGTCGTCAGCCAGAGCGCGCCGCTGGCCTCGAATATCCCGCGGACGCTGTTGTTGGGGAGCCCGTCGCGCTCGGTGAAGACCTTGAACTCGGCGCCGTTGTAGCGCGCCAGTCCACCCGGCCCGCCGATCCAGAGATAGCCGCGCGAGTCCTGCAGGATAGAGAAGGCCTGCGCCGCAGGAAGGCCCTCGTTGCTGGTGTAGCTCTTGAGGTGCAGCCGCTGCGCGACCGACGTCGTGGGGAGCAGCAGTAGCAGGCTCGCCAACGTGGCCATCGGAAGGCTGCGCACGCGGAGGAGGCCGACCTCGATGGAAGTCATGTATCGACTGTTGACCCGTGCGTGCCGAGCGTCAAGTCGCCCACAGTGCGAGCGAACCGGCAACAAACCCCATGAAGCTGCATGCGAGAAGCCCGGGCCTGCGGCATCCGCGAGCGGGACGCCCGGCGTCTCGGCTGCGTCCCGCCCTCGGAAGGTCCCGAGATGAATCCGCCGGTCCAAGCACCGCGGAGGGCGAGTGGTTGGCGGGTGCGCGCGTCCCGATCGTGCCGCCGAAGATGACCAGCGCTGCCGTTGCCTGGAGTATGGAGCCCCGACATCGGCGCCCTGGTGCGGCGGCGTTCGGACTGGCCTAGACTCTCGGCATGAAGACCGCCGACCTCGAAGCCAAGGCCCTCAAGCTCACGCCGGCCCAACGCGCCCGCCTTGCCGCCAAGCTGCTCGAGAGCCTGGACGACCTGTCGGAGTCCGAGAACGAGCGCCTCTGGGGTGGGGAGGCGGCCCGCCGCGACGCCGAGCTCGATGCCGAGCCCAGCCGTGGTCGCCCGGCGGCGGAGGTACTCCGAGCCGCCCGGGCCAGACTCAAGTGACCCTCCGCGTCGTCTTCCACGAGCTCGCCGAGCGGGAGCTGAACGAGGCCGCTGCCTACTACCACGATTGAGCCCGTGCACACGCCAACTGCGCGACGCAGCCCGAGCCAAAAGTCCACCTGGGCAACGTTGCCCAGGCGAAGGGCGCCCCGGGGTGTGGCTTCCTTGGGAGAGCGGGGTTCTGCGACATCCGCGGGCGGGACGCCGATGTGCCCGGGGGAAGAAGGGTCGGGCTTCAGCGCGTGGCGACGCTGACTTCCTCGGTGGGGTTGAGCTCGACCACCAGCTCTACGCGGCGGTTGCGCTCCCGCCCTTCCACGGTGTCCTCGCTGGCCACGGGCTTGGTGGAGCCGTGACCGACCGCCGAGAGCAGCTCGGAGGGGATGGAGTGCGACTCCTCGAGGAAGGAGACCACGGTGGCGGCGCGCGCGGCCGAGAGCTCCCAGTTGGAGCGGAAGCGCCCCCCAGGCAGCGCGCGGTCGGTGTGACCCTCGACGCGGATGGGCCGGCCGATGGGCCGCAGCTCCTCGGCGATGGCATCGAGCACGGGCAGCGCCTCTGGCCGCAGCACCACCTGCCCGCGGTCGAAGAAGTGCGCCGCGGCCAGACGAATGGCCAGACGCTGCCCCTGGGCCTCGATGGTGACCTTGGCGCGCTTGTCGGTCAGCACGGCACGCAGGGCGCGCTCGATCTGCTGGCGCAGCTGCTCCACCTCGGGCTTGCGGGTGGCGACGGACACCGTGTTGCCACCGCCCATGTCGAGGCCGGCGGCGTCCTGGTCCTTGAAGATGGGGATGCGGTTGGTGCCCCCCAGGCCCTGCATGTGCAGCGCCCA
Source organism: Deltaproteobacteria bacterium (assembly GCA_016218885.1). Classification (GTDB taxonomy): domain Bacteria; phylum Myxococcota; class Myxococcia; order Myxococcales; family UBA5297; genus JACRCT01. Next base: position 2,015 of record JACRCT010000504.1, read on the forward strand.
CTTCACGGAGGCCGCGGCCTTGTTGAGCTTGTTGGTGTCCACCTGGCTCACCGCGTACATGACCACGAAGAACGCGAAGAGCAGGGTCATGAAGTCGGCGTAGGACACGAGCCATCGCTCGTGGTTCTCGTGCTCCTCCTCGTGCTTCTTCTTGGCCACCCTGGTCTCCTGCCCGTCCTGGCTACTTCTTGGCCTCGGCAGAGGCCGCTTCGTGCTCGCCGCCCGTGTACGCCGCCAGCCGCTCCTCGAGCACGCGCGGGTTGAGCCCCTCCTGGATGGCGAGCACGCCCTCGGCGATGAGGGTCTTGCGCTCCTTCTCCAGGACGAGCTTGCGCTTGATCTTGTTGGCCATGGGCAGGAAGAAGATGTTGGACACGCCCACGCCATAGATCGTGGCCACGAAGGCGGTGGCGATGCCTCCGCCCAGCTTGGAGGGGTCGTTGAGGTTCTCCATGACGTGGATGAGGCCCAGCACCGCGCCGAGGATGCCGATGGTGGGCGCGAACCCTCCCGCGGACTCGAACACCTTGGCCCCCACCACGTTCTCCTCGAACTCGGCGTCGATGGTGGTCTCCACCACGCTGCGGATGACTGCCGCGTCCACGCCGTCGACGATGAGCTGCAGCGCCTTGCGCAGGAAGGGGTCCTCGATGGTCGTGAGCCGGCTCTCCAGAGCCAGTACGCCGTCGCGGCGGGCGATGCCGGCCAGCTCGACGATCTGCTTGGTCAGGCCGCCCAGGTCGTGCTTCTTGTCGAAGAAGGCCGACTTGCCCAGCTTCAGGCCGCGCACGAAGTCCCGCTTGGGGAAGGCCACCATCACCGCGCCCAGCGTGCCGCCGAAGATGATCAGCGCTGCCGTGCCCTGGAGGATGGAGCTGACGTGCCCACCCTCGAGGCGCTGGCCGAGCAGGATCAGCCCGATGGCGGCGACGATGCCGAGGATGGTGGTGATGTCCATCGCCCCTATCCCTTCGGTTCAGCGGCGGAAGCATCAGGGGCGGCGGGGGAGGAGTCGACGACCCGCGGGCCAGCGGCGCACTGCCGCTTGAAGGCGATGACCTGCTCCACGATCTGCTGGACGTTCTCCTTCACCATCAGGTGCACGCCCGTGGTCAGCGTGACCACCGTGTCGGGCGTGCGCTCGACGGTGAGCAGGTGCTCGGCGTTGATCACCAGCTCCGATCCATCCAGGCGCGTCAGGAAGACCATGCTCGCCTCCGCTCGCTCTTCGACGCGCGGCGGGTCCGCGATAAGCCCGCCGCACGCCAAAACTGCGAGGAAGATCAGCGCTTGAGCGACATGAGCTCGGCCAGCAGCTGGTCGGCGGTGGAGATGGTCTTGGAGTTGGCCTGGAAGCCGCGCTGAGCGGCGATCATGTGGACGAACTCAGCGGCCATGTCGACGTTCGACTGCTCCAGGGCCCCGGCCACCACCGCTCCGCGCCCTCCCTCGCCGGCCACTCCGATGGTGGGCTCGCCGGAGGTGGCGGACTGCAGGAAGAGGTTTCCTCCGATGCGCTGGAGCTTGTCGGCGGCGGAGAAATCGGCGACCGCCACCTGACCCAGGACCCGCGTCTGCCCGTTGGAGAAGGAGCCGACGATGTTGCCCTTGTCGTCGAAGGCGATGCTGGAGAGGTCGCCCGCTGAATAGCCGTCCTGTCCCAGAAACGATGCCGCCGAGGTGTTGGCGAACTGGGTGATGCCATCGAGCCCGGTGCCGCCGTCGGCGATGGAGGTGCCGAAGTCGAAAGCCAGGGCCTGGGGATTGGTGGCGTTGACCGGATTGAAGTTGCTCGTCTGGGTCGAGCCGGTGAGCGCCCCGTTGGTGTCGAAGGCGAGGGTGCCGTTGGCCACCTCCATCGGCGTGCCCGCCGTGCCGCCGCTCTGGCCGGCGCCGTCCTCCATGGCGTGCCACTCCCAGTCGCCGGTGCCGTTCTTGCGGAAGTAGATGGTGACCGCATGGTTGTTGCCGAGCGAGTCGTACACCGTGGTGGGGATGGAGAAGTTCGAGGTGTCCGTCATGCTGCTCGCGCTCGTCGGGTCCCAGGGGGTGGTGGGAGTCACGGCGTCGGAGTCGAGGTTCGCCCGGATCGTCAGCTCGGTCGTCGCCCGCGGCATGGATGAAGCATCGCCGATGAGCAGGTCGCCGATCTGCATCTGCAGCGCTCCGGTGGAATCGGCCGGGTAACCCTGGACCTTGAGACCCTGCAGGTTCACCAGGTAGCCGTCGCGATCGACGGTGAACTGCCCTGCGCGCGTGTAGTAGTTGGCGGTCTGCCCGTTATACGGCCCGTTGACGATGAAGAGGCCTTGCCCCTCGAGCGCGAGATCGGTGGCGATGCCGGTGTTGGCGAGAGAGCCTTGCGCCAGCAGCCGCTGCACGGCCTGCAGTCGAGTCCCCATGCCGATCTGCCCGCCATTGATCACCGATTGCGCCAGGGCATCCTCGAAGGCGGCGCGGCTGGCCTTGAACCCGATGGTGTTGGCGTTGGCGATGTTGTCGCCGATGACCGAGAGATCTTGGCTGTTGGCCGACAGGCCGCTGGCGCCGGCATAGAGGGAGGACATGAGGCTCATCGGGTTCTCCTTGCTTGCGAAGCTTCGGTTTTGGGGGCGCTACGGCTGCTGGCTGACTGACCGGCTGATCGACTGCTGAGCTGCTGACCGCGACCTACGGCTGCACGACCTCGATGACGTCCGCGAGCTTCACGCGTCGGCCGCCGCTGAGCAGGAGCTCGGGGTAGCCCTTGGAGAACGAGACTCCGGTGATGTGCTCGCGCACGCGCTGCTCGACGTTCACGCTCTTCTTGTCCAGGCTGGTCGCGGTGAGGCTGACCGAATAGTCGCCCTCGGCGAGGACCTTTCCGTCGTTGTCGCGCCCGTCCCAGGAGAAGTGCTGGGAGCCGGCCTTGGCGTCAGCGAACTCGATCCGCCGCACCACGTTGCCGGACTTGTCCTTGATCACCGCGGTGACCGTGGCGGCGTCGCCCTCGAGCTCCGCCAGGATGGGGCTGGCCACGGTCTGGTCGCCTGTCGTCTGGACCGACACGGAATCGCCCTTGAAGAGCACGTCCTTGCCGACCAGCGAGACCACCGAGGTCTGGTTGCCGGCGGCCTGGGCCATGATGAGCGAGTCGAGCGAGTCGTTGGCGCTCTGCTGCAGCTCCAGCGAGGAGAAGGTCGCCAGCTGAGACACGAACGCCTGGCTGTCCACGGGCGAGGTCGGGTCCTGATTGGCGAGCTGGGCCATGAGCAGCTTCACGAACTCGTCCTTGCCGAGCTTGTTCGAGCCCACCGCCGAGGTCGTCGAGGGGGCGCCAAGCCCGCTGGTTGCCGAGACATCCATCGTGAAGCCTCCCAATCAGGCGCGCACGTGCACGCCGCTCGTCTGCTCTTGCGTCGCCGTCGTCTCGCCCGCTGCGCGTAGCGCCGGCTGTCGCCCGCCGGGCGCCGGGGCTTCCTCCGGATCCGCCGGCGATCGTCGCGAGCGGTCCTCCTGCTGCCCCAGGTTGAATTGGCCGAGCTGCAGGCCCTCGGTCGCCAAAGCCGCCTCGAGCTGAGAGACACGATTCAAAAGCTGGGCCGCCGGTCCGTCGACGCGCACGTCGGCCACGCCGTCGCGAACACGCAAGTGCAGCGAGAGGTCGCCGGCCCCGTCCACGGCGAGGTTCAGGTGCGCCGCCCGCGGGAGGACTGCGGCCCGCAGGCCAGGATCTTCGGCAGCTTGCGCGAGCAGGGCCGCGGCGGCGGGTGGCGTCTCAGGGGGCATGAACACCGGGGCGGAGGAGGACTCCTGCCCCGCCGCGGCGTCGACAGGTGCGGCGCCGGTGGGCGACGTGGGGCTGACGCGGGGCGCCTCTTCCTTGACGGGGTCCCGGTGAGAGCGGCCAGCAGCTTCCTTGGTGTTCTCCTCGGCCGGGCTCCTTCCGCCGTGTGTCCGAGGTTCACCGGACTGCGCCACGGGGCGGGCCCTGGAAAGAGTAGAGGGAAAGGCGTGCGCTGCTCCGGACGCCGAGGCCGGGAGCTTCTTGGTCGAGGCACTGGGGATGGAGAGAGAGGGAAATGGTGTCGGTGCGGTCACGCCAGTGACGGCGGACCGCACGGGTGCTGCAGGACGCCGCGGGGCGCCCGTCGCGGCTGCAGAAGGAGAAGCAGAAGGAGAAGGACAAGCAAGAGCAGAAGGACAAGCAAGAGCAGGAGCAGAAGCAAGAGCGGGAGCAGGATTCGAAGCGGGACTGTAAGCCAGGGAGGTCATCGAGCCCGCTTGCACGGTGCGCTGCAGCGTGCGAGCTGCGGCAAGCGGAGCATGGGCGGAACCGGCAGCGAGAGGCTGCGCCTGGACCATCGCCGACTGCGCCCATCCGGGGTTCGTCTGGGCGAGGGCCTGCTCGAGTTCGGCGCCGAAGGCCGGCAGGGAGCTCTTCTTTCCGGTCGTGGAGGACGCCGAAGCTGGCAGCGAGGCGCGCGAGACGGATGTTTTTGCCGATTTCGGGGATGGCTTGTCCGTCGCCGCGTCCCCGGAGCTGAGGCGCGGCACGTCGGGGAATGCCAGCTTCATGGCCGGGGATCCTTGGGTTCGGCGACAGGAGCCGACGCCATCAGGTTGAACAGCTTCGCGGCGTGTTCGGGTCTGAGCTTGTCCATCACTGCGCTGGCGTCCTGCGGTTTGAGGCGTGAGAGCACCGCGGAGCCGAGGTTGGGGTCGAGCTGGGTGATCAGGCTCGCCGCTGCGCCCGGTTTCATCGCCTTGACGGTCTTGGCCAACGACTCGAGCGGACCCTTGGCATCGTTGATCCTGGCCAGCTGCTTCTCCCAGTAGCGAGATCCTCCTGGCTTGTGGTCCTCCTCCGCGAGCTCGACAAATGAGGCCAGGCGGTCGGTCTCCTCCCGTAGCTTTCGGCGGGCCTCCTCGACGTTCTTGATGATCTTCTCGAGCTCGGCGCGCTCGGTGGCCAGCTCCTGGCGTGCGCGAGCAAGGGCCTCTCTTTCTTTGGCGATCGCCGCGTTCTCCTCTCCACGGGCTTTCGAAGAGCGTGCCAGCTCGGCGCAGAGCGCTCCTGCGGCCAAGGTGGAGGGAAGGCCTGGATGCTCGCCGGTCTCTTCCTTGTCGTCATGAGCGGCCTTGGCCAGTGGATTCGGCTTGGCGCTGGGAGCCTTGGGCTCGGCCACCTTGGGTTCCGCGGCTTTCGGCTCAGTGATCCTGGGCTCAGCGACCTTGGGCTTCGCGGCTTTCGGCTCAGCGACCTTGGGCTCGGCGACCTTGGGCTCGGCGACCTTGGGCTCGGCGACCTTGGGCTCGGCGACCTTGGGCTCGGCGACCTTGGGCTC
>JACRCT010000505.1 GCA_016218885.1 Deltaproteobacteria bacterium
ATTGGCTGCGCTCACCATGAAGACCTGTGGAGCAAGAAAGCCCGACCTCCGGGTTATGGGGACGGCTTCCACGAGCTTGCCTTCCTTGCCGGCTTGTCTGGACGCCGTGCTACGAGGGCTTCGAGCGCCGCCAAGCTTGCCCGGCTTGCCGAGTTCGACCACCCTGTGCGCTTGGAAGACGGGCTGTCATAACGAGCTGCCCGCCAAGAGAGAACCCACCATGGCATCCAAGCGCACCAAGAAGGCAGATAGCAGAGGGAAGTCGCGATCGCCGGTTCGGCAAGGGCTCGAATGGGTCGGGGCGAAGTTCCCTGCGCCCATGTACGTCATCGAGGGCGGGCCGCACCGCCCCGAGATGATCTTCTGGCTGGAGCTGCCAACCGAGCTCATCGTCGGCATGCACATCGTCGACCCCAAGGAGCCAGTCTCCTTCGGTGAGGTACTGCAGCACACGCTCGCGCGGCCGATGGCGGGGCCTCCGCGGACTCCAGATCGAATCCGCGTCGCGAATGCACGGTTGGCCGATGAGGTTCGCGACGTGGTGGGCGACTCGATCCCCATCGAAGTCGCCCCCACGCCCGAGATCGACCTCGTCATCGCACGCATGCAGCGCGAAATGCCCGGCGATAGCGAACCGACCTACCTCGACGACGGCCGGCTGCCGGAAGAGGTCGTGCGCCGCATGTTCGAGGCAGCCCGAGACCTCTACCCCTGCGCGCCATGGAAGCACGTCGAGGACGACCAGCTCGTACGCGTCGACGTTCCCGCCCTCGGCGTGGAAGGGGCCTGCGTCTCAATCATCGGTGCGCTCGGCGAGAGCTTCGGGTTCGTGGTCTTCCCGTCACGCGTCGCGTTCGAGGCTTTCCTTCACGCCACGGCCGGCGGCATGCCCGAGGAGGGCCCGATCGACCTTGGGACCGCTCATCTCGCGCTCAACTTCGAGGAACACCGCGACGTTCCGAAGAAGATGGTCCGCGAGGTCGCCTCCCATGGCTGGCCGCTCGCGGGGCCCAAGGCCTATCCCTTGGCGATGCGGATCGACCGAGACGCAGTTCCACACCCGATGGACGCTCGCGATCTCGAGGTGCTTGCCGCGACAGCCACGGCGCTGACGAAGCTGTTCAGCGCGCACGCCAAGGAGATCGCCGCCGGCCAGCCGGTCGAGGCGACTGGAACCTACCGTGACGGCATCGAGGTACGGGCGCGGACGCCGTACGAGTCTGCCGCGGCCGACACGGTTGGCAGCAGTGTCGCTCCGAGTGGCGAGGTCGACGTCAATGCCATCGAGGGGCGCCTCGCGCAGGCCATGTGGCGCTTCGCGCAGGAGAGGTTCGGGAAGGCGTGGCGTCGGGTTCACCGCAGCGTCAAGAGCTTCGACGACATCCTTCCGTTCTCCGTCCCGTGGTCGCTCTACCGCTTCCGCATCGAGGGGCGAAGGCTCGTCGACTGGTTCTTCGACGAGTACCAGGACCGGCTGAGCGAGTCCGAGCGAGGCTGGCTCGAGCTCATGCGGAAGTCCTGGCTCGGGATCTGGGAGATCGAGTCCTTCGAGCCGGGGGCCTCGTTGGACCTCAAGGACCTGCTCACCGGCGAGCGCCACTGCGTCAAAGAGAAGATGGGCTCGCAGGGTGTGAGGAAGCGGCAGGCGCTGCTCGGCTCGGTGGTCGAGCACCGGGGCACTTGTCTGATGACCGGGACCTACCCGCGCCTGATGCCTCCGATGGAGGCCTTCAAGATCGTCGAGGAGGTCTGTGCCGCGGTGGGCGCCGAGCCCGGGCATGCTCCGGTCGAGAAGCTGCGCGAGGAGAAGACCGAGCGGCTTCTGCTCGACCTCTGGGAGGGGACCATTCGCGAGCTGGAGGAGCGCTACTCGCGACCCCCTCAGCTTGCGAACACTGACGGCGACCCGTTCCTCCTCACCAACGACCGGTTCACCTTCGAGCCAGGCGAGCGGCCGGAGGTGGAACGGAGCATTCGGGAGCTGGGAGCGTACGTCGAGGAGGAGGAGGGGGACTCCTCGTCCACGTGCTTCGCGGTGGTCCGGAACGAGAGCGGGCGGAAGGCTGTCACCATGCCGATCACGCTCTTGGGGCGGATCGAGGTCGGCGACGGGACTCTGAAGATCGAGACCAACTCCGTGAAGCGCGCGGACTGGCTGCGCCGTCGGGTCGAGGAGAAGTGCGGCGCGCGCGTTCGGCACCGCGCTCGCGACCATGCCGACCCGGTTGCCGGCCTCGGTCGAGCTGGCACCGGCGCCCCGCCAAAGGCCGAAAGGGTCGAGCCGACGCCGGAGATGCTCGAGGCCCTCCGGGCGCACAAGGCGCGCTTCTACTGCGCCTGGGTCGACGAGCCGGTCCCGGCGCTCGACAATCGGACGCCGCGCGAGGCATCCCGCGACGCAGGCGGCCGCGGCCGCGTGGACGCCCTGATCAAGGACATGGAGAGCATGGAGAGCCGGCTGCCTTCCGGGGAGCAGTTCGACTTCCAGGCCCTCCGGCGTGAGCTGTCGCTCGACACCGAATAGCCGCCAAGGTGCTCACCGCCCCAGCTTGGCCCAACGTCGAGCGACAGAGCGGCTCCCTGGCCCCCGTCCCCGATCCGTGAGCCGCAGCGGGCGCGCGATCTCCTCGGCGTCATCGTCGGGGGCGTCGTCCAGCGAGCCGAGCTTGCACTCGGCGTCGACCGAGAAGCCGAGGTCGCGCAGGAGCTTGCTCGCCTCCTTGCGTCCCTCCTCGGCGACCACGAAGGCCCCCGGCGCAAGCGTCCCCTTGAGGTACGGCCGAACCCGCTCGCTTCGCCGCAGAGCCTCGGATGCCTTCGGGTCGTTGACCTGCAACCGGGTCGGTCGTGTAGTGGCTGATGTTCTCGAGTGCCGGGTCCGTTGCGCGCGCAACAACTTGGGACAGACGGTCCAGCTCCTTGGTCTCGACGAACAGCCCGATCAGACCGTCGAGGTCCGCGCCGGCGGCCGCCTCCAGCGCCTTCTTGTGGCATTCGGCGCGCTGGGCCTTCGTTACGTATTTCATCAGATCGCCGTAGGTGTACTTGCTGGGATGATTGCAGAACTCCTTCCAGGCGGCGTCGAGCGCTTCGTTTCCGCGACCGAGCTTGGTGAGCAGGTCGCGGCGTTCGACATTCATTGGCGAGTGGCTGGACAATCCGATACTCACGCCTTGTGGAATTGAGCGGAGAAGAATGCACGTTCGTCGGACGTCCGGGATCAGCATCGGAAGGACCTCAGGCCGAAATGGCTTGTTCTGGGTGGCCACGCGCGAAAAGAAGACCCACGCCTCATCCCCATAGCCATCTTCCTTGTCGCCTTGGACCTTCACAGCAACAGGAGCAGGGATTGGCTCGACATGGATTGCGA
>JACRCT010000506.1 GCA_016218885.1 Deltaproteobacteria bacterium
ATCCATGAGCCTTGTCCAGGAAAGACGGCGGGCGATGAGTGTGTACGCGGCAGCGGTAGGAAGCCTGTAGCACACGTGCGGCTGCAGCAGCGGCGGCGGGTGCCCGGCGCGGCCATCGCCCCGCCTGCCCCACGGGAAAGGACGAGAGCCCGTGGCCCTCGTTGTAGAGACTCGGACAAGCCGCGATCGCGCAGTCTTCGCAATGGTCGAGAGGTGCCAGGCCCGTCCTTGTCTGACGTTAAGCTCAATCGCGGGGGCGGCGCTCCTCCTCAGAGAGCCGGGACCGCCAAGGCCCTCCGGGAAGACGCAGAGGTTGGCGCAGCTCCTCTCCGTTTCAACTTTCTCTGCAACGGGAGACGACGGGGCTCGTCCTTACGGTGTGGCACTTGATCGCAACTGGGAGCACATCCGATGAAGCTCGTTGCAGGCCTTTTCCTCATCGCGGTCTCGGGCGGCGTCTTCCTCTACACCCGCAGCGCGAGCCAGGGGCAGCTGACCTATGTGATGTGGGGTCCGGCCCTTTTCGGGGCGACCCTGTTGCTGCGTGGATGGGCGGAGCGATGAAGGCCCTCGGCAACCCGAAGAGTCTCCTAGCCAGGAACAGAGTGGGTAGTCGTCAGGCACCGGCGGCTCCGCAGAGCGAGCCGCCTTCCCTCAGCTGACCAGACAGAACGGACGGACGGCGTCCGGTATCGGCAGATGTCCAGGGCCCTCTTCGGGCTCCTACCTCGTCGGTGTATGAGCAGCCACACACACTCGGGTCGACCCCATGGCGGTCGCACCGACACATCGCTTTGAAGGGAGGCCAGGTCCATGGGTAACGGATTGCTTTTCGTCCTCGGCGTGCTGGGGCTCACCGGGTTCTTCACCATCATCTACATGGTGCCCCTGAGGCTGTGGATCGCGGCGAAGGCATCGGGCGCCAACGTCGCCATGACCTCGCTGGTCGCCATGCGGCTGCGACGAGTCCCTCCCGATCAGATCGTCAATGCGCGAATCAGCGCGGTGAAGGCAGGCTTGAACGTCCCCGTCGACTCGCTCGAAGCCCACTATCTGGCGGGCGGACGGGTCGAGGCCGTGGTCAACGCGCTCATCTCCGCGGAGAAGGCGGGGATGAACCTCGACTTCAAGCGTGCGGCGGCCATCGATCTCGCCGGCCGGAACGTGCTCGAGGCCGTGGCCATGTCCGTCAACCCGAAGGTGATCGAGACGCCCAAGGTCTCGGCGGTGGCCAAGGACGGCATCCAGCTGTACGCCATGGCCCGCGTCACCGTGCGCGCCAACATCGAGCGGCTGATCGGCGGCGCCGGTGAGCAGACGGTCCTGGCCCGCGTCGGCGAGGGGGTGGTCTCGACCATCGGCTCGGCCAACGACTACAAGCAGGTCCTCGAGAACCCGGACATGATCTCCAAGACGGTGCTCAAGAAGGGCCTGGATGCCGGGACCGCCTTCGAGATCCTCTCGGTGGACATCGCCGACGTCGACGTGGGCGCGAACATCGGCGCCAAGCTCCAGGCGGAGCAGGCCGAAGCCGACAAGCAGGTCGCGCAGGCCAAGGCCGAATCCCGACGAGCGCTGGCGGTGGCGCTGGAGCAGGAGAACAAGGCGAAGATCCAGGAGATGCGCGCCAAGCTCGTCGAGGCCGAGGCGCAGATCCCGCTGGGGATCTCCGAGGCGCTGCGCTCCGGGCAGCTCGGGGTGCTCGACTACTACAATATGAAGAACGTCGTCGCCGACACCGACATGCGCCGCGGCATCGCCGGGACCATGAGCAAGCGCCAGGACGATTCCAGCGAGGCGGCTTAGGTGCCCACGGTCGATGAGAGGCAGCCCTTCGCGTTCCTGCGCCACAGCGACACCCTGCTCCAGCGCGTGATCCTCGCTGAGGTGCTCGGCCCGCCGCTCGCGCTCCGGCCTCGCTCACCGCGGGGAGCTCCACCTGGGCAACGTGGCCCAGGTGAGCGGCGCCCGAAGCCCGAGGCGGGCGAGAAGAGATGATGACCGGCCCGCGTCCCAGCCCACCCGTGTAGACCAGAGGCTCCCGTGTCGCTCGAAGACCTGCTCCTGCTGGCCGGCGGCCATTGGACCACCCTGGTGGCGATGGTGGCCGCGGTGTGGCTCCTGAGCAAGGTCGCCCGCGCCGCGACCAACGCCGTGGGCCCGACGTCGCGCGCCCCGCGCCCGGAGAAGGCTCCTGCCGCGGGAGCAGCACGCCCGCGCGCCAACCCGGGCGCGAGCCACGCGGGTGCAGCCAGAGCCCAGGCCTCGCCCGAGGTCCTGCGCCTGCGGTCGCTGCTGCTCGGCATCGCCCGCCAATCGCAGACCCTCGCAATGGAGGTACAGCGCGAGCGAGCCAATCGGAGGTTCGTGCCGCTCCTGACCGGCTGGATCCCCGAGCAGGTCCGCGAGCTCGACGCCTCTCTGGGGCAGGGCTCTACCCAGGCGGTGCGTGTCGTCGACGAGCTGGCCAATCGCCTCTTGCTGGTCCTGGGCGAGGTGCGCGAGCTGATCCGGCAGCGTCGAGACCCCTCTCTTCTCCCGCAGCTGGGCGATGCCGACGCGCTGGCGGAGGCCTGCTACGCCCCGATCGTGCGCTTCGCGCAAGCAGAGGGGCTCCCGCTCACCACGGCCTGGCCCGTCACCCGGCTCTCGGAGATGAACCTGGCGATCTGGACCGGCTTCGCGCCTACCTCGATCGCCCCCATCTTCCTGCCCCAGGGCTTCTTCGACAGCTTCTCGTACTGGCCGGCGCTCGCCCACGAGATCGGCCACGACTTCCTGATCTCGGTGCGCGGCCTCGACCAGGCGCTGCGCGAGGAGCTGAGGATTCCGTCGGAGGCGACCGGATCGCTGCCGCTGCGGTTCGACGACGACGGCCTGCCCTACAGCGAAGCCCAGCGGGTCTTCGGAGCCTGGTTCGAGGAGATCTTCAGCGACACGTTTGGCACCCTGATGCTCGGCCCGGCGTACGTGGGCACCATGTGCCAGCACTTCGCCTCCCGAGGGGACGCGCACGACGTGCTGGTGGTCCCGTTCGATCCGGAGACGCTACGCACTGACGTGCACCCTCCTGGACAGCTGCGAGTCCACATCGGCTGCTGGGTGCTCGAGCGTGCTGGGCTCAGAGCCGACGCCGCGGCGCTGCGCGCGCGGTGGAACGACCATCACGGCTTCGCGCCCGAGGCGCCTCTCTCCCTCTACTTCCCGGCAGGCGGCAGGTACGTCGGGTTGCCGCTCGCAGCATTCGTCGCGCTCCTCGAGCCGTTGCTGGAGCGGCTGTACGCGGGGCCGCTGACGGGCTTGAGCCAGATGGGGCTCACCGCGGTGAGCGGCCTCGACTTTGGTCCACACGAGCAAGCCGAGACCCAGCGCGCCTGCGCCTCGCTGCTGGCGGGCGAGGTGCCGACCGTCCGCGACGCCCGGGCGATCATCGCCGGAGCGGCTCTCGCCGCCCGAGCGGCCCCGCGTGCCGAGGCGCAGCTATTGGCACGAGCAAGGGCGGCCATCCCCGCCATCGGCACCCTGGAGCATCGACCCGACGCGTTCCGACCCACCGAGCTCGATCCACGCCTGAGTCGCGGGCTCGACATGGGTCGCGACGCGCTGGTCGAGGCGCTGCTGCTCTACGAGATCCTCGAGCCCCCTTCTGCGCGCACTGCTCGCCGGCGCGGCGCCTGACCGGGCTTCCATCGCCGAACCCACCTGCGGAGGGACCATGACCGACACGAATCTGCTCAGCCTGGCGATCCGCGAGCTCGCCGACCTCATCAACTCCGCCGCGCTCGAGCCCTCGCGGGACAGGCGCGATTGGTCGAAGCAGCGCGAGCCCATCCGCGCGGCTCTGGAGATACTCGAGAAGCGCATCCTCGAGCCGTTGGGCTCCGAGCTGAAGGTGGCGTCCGAGGAGGACCGCGAGGCGATGCGGCACGTGGTCGCCAGCCTCACCGGGGCCGTCGCCGCGGTGCTGCTCCTCTCCGGAGATCGCCACTCGGCCTCGAGCCTGCTGTCCCGCGCCTGCGCTGCGGCGGGCGATACCGACGCCCGCCTCGAGCTCGAGGCGGCGACCCACGACACCGATGCCTTCGTCAGGCTCTCCCATGCACGCTGGCTGCGACGAAACGGAAAGGCGCGACGGGCCGAGAAGGTCCTGGAGCAGGTGATCAAGGCCACCCGCGACCCGAAGCTGCGCGAGATCGCCACCAGCCTGCTCCAGGCCCCCAGCCCCCTGCAGAGCGCGCCCTCGCTCGCCACGGTCAACGGGTGCGGCATCTCGATGTACGGCAAGCGCGATCCCTGGCCTGACGGCTCGTACGTCGCCACCACCTTCCTCACCCTCGTCTTCGTCCCCCTCTTTCCGCTCGCCGCCTATCGCGTGCTGGACCAGGGCGGCAACAGCTACCTCTTTTTGGGGCGGGTCCCGCTGTGGAAGCCGCTGCGCTGGTTTCGCAGGGGAGTGAGCCTTGCCGTCCTCGCTGGAATCGCCGCGTTGGTGGTCAACGCCTGGCTCGAGTCGCCCTCCCGGCGCGCAGGGCTGGCCCTTCAGAGCGCCCGCGCAGCCGAGCAGGCTGGCCGCTCGGAGGAGGCCCTCGCCGCCTATTCGCAGGCAGTCGCCGACTTCGGGTTCTC
>JACRCT010000507.1 GCA_016218885.1 Deltaproteobacteria bacterium
CCCTCTACTCCGACGGCCAGGCGAAGGATGTCACCACGTCCGCCGTCTTCTCCTCGGCGGACAGGGCGACGGTCGATCTCAACGGCAGCAAGGCCGTGGGCGTGCGCGAGGGAGGGCCGGTGACCATCACCGCGACCTTCGGCGGCCTGTCAGCGACCGCGCAGATCCGGGTGAGTGCGGCGGCGCTCTCGTGGCTCGAGGTGCTGATCGTCCCGCCCTTCACCGGTGTGCTCCAGCAGGGTGAGCAGGGCCAGCTGCAGGCCATCGGCCACTACAGCGACGGCACGACCCGGGACGTCACCACCTCGAGCACCTGGACCTCCAGCGACTACGGCATCGTCTCGGTGGCCGCCGGAACGGTGACCGGCATCGGCGCGGGGCGCGCGACCATCACCGCCACCTCCGGCGGCCTGACCGGCACCATCACCATCCTCGTCGAGGTCCCCACCCTGGAGCACCTGGCGATCGTGCCGCCCAACGCGGTGCTGCGCCCCAACCTCATCTACCCGTTCCGCGCCTACGCGACCTACAGCGACGGCCGGGTCGTCGAGGTTCCGCAGCTCGTCGAGTACTGGACCGTGGACAACGCCTCGGTCGCCCAGGTCATCAACTACGGCAACTACTTCGGCCTCTGGGCCATGGACGCGCCAGGGACCCCCATCCACGTCAGCTACGACGGCTCCATGGGCCACAGCCAGATCCAGGTCCTGCTCTCCAACATCACCGGCACCGAGGTGAGCCCCTCCAAGCTGATCCTGCCCACCGGCATGGCCGCCAAGCTCTCGGGCGTCTTCGCCTACAAGAGCGCGGGCGACGGCTGGGCCGTGGAGATCCAGAACCCGGACTGGAGCAGCAACAACACCTCGATCGTGCGAGTGGGCACCAACGGCGTGGCCTCCGCGGTCTCGCCGGGCGCCACCACCATCCAGATGACGACCTACGACGGGCCCTCCGGCAACATGTACGTCACCACCACCGACGTGCAGGTCACCAGCACCGCCCTCCAGGCGATCGAGCTCGATGTCCCGCCGCGGATGGTGGTGGGGCTGTCCGCCAAGGTCCACGCCATCGGCGTCTTCTCCGACGGCACGCGCATGGACCTGGGGCCTAGCCCCATCTTCTGGGGCGTCTCCAGCTCCTCCCTCGCCTCGATCAGCCCCGAGGTCGACGGCGCCAAGGTCACCGCCAAGGCGGCCGGCAACCTCACCGTCAGCGCCACCCTCAACGGCGTGGTCCAGACCAAGTCCGTCACGCTGGTGGCGACGACCCTCAGCACGCTGGAGTTCGGCGTGGCCCAGACCACCCTGCCCCAGGGCTCCACCAGCCGCGTCGACCTCATCGGCCACTTCGCCGATGGCACCAGCCTCGATCTGACCGAATCGGCGACCTACGAGTCTCTGGCTCCCGACGTGGCCCAGGTGGTCAACGGCCTGTTCACGAACATGCCGCGGCCCATGGTCCTGGCGCACGAGCCCAACCAGGCGCCGGCCGACGCCACCCTGCGCGCGAGCTTTGGCGGCGTGAGCGCGACGACCAGCGTGCGTGTCAACGGGGCCAACCTGCGCTCGCTGGAGGTGGCGGTGGGCAGCGCCGCCCCTTCCCCCAGCCTGACCCTCTCGTTCACCGGCGGCCCCTACCAGCTGCGGGTCATCGGCACCTTCACCGACAACAGCACCGCCGACGTGACCCCCTTCTGCACGTTCGAGCCGGCCAGCCCGGGCCCCGGCATCTACGCCACCATCAGCAACGCCCAGGCCGGCAAGGTGACGATGCTGGGCCGCGGCAGCCAGACGCTGAGGGTGACCTACGCCCCCACATACCTGGGCCAGCCGCTCATCTCGGGCACGGCGACGATGATCGTGCAGTAGTGGCCACAGGCAGCGGCGAAGCTCACGGCTCCATCGCAAGGGCGAGCCGAATGGCCCGCTCGATCTCCTGCATGCGCTGCGGCGAGAGAGCCCGCCCCAGCGGGGAAGGCTCGAGGTCGGCCTTCCTCACCGTGGTGAGCTGCTCGCACTTGGCGACGCTCTGATCCGGGAGGCCTGCTTCGGCCCTGCCCAAGACCACGTGCCAAGCCAGCTTCCTGGGCTGGGTGCTGCACGGAACAACCACGAGATCGTTGGAAAACCGGTTTCGCGCATCGTGCGAGACCACCAGCGCCGGGCGGCGCTTATCGAGATGGGCCCAGTAGAGGTATCCGCGAAGAAAGCCCGTCATGCTCGTTTGGGCTTGCGTCGAGTGGGGCGGCCGCCAGTCGGGGGACACGCCTGCTCCGCGTCGATGTCCAAGGTCCTGGCGATCGTCGCTGATGCCTCGGCAATGGCTCGGTCCTCGGCCCGCTCCTCTCGGGTCTGGCTCCCGTAGTACGCCTGGACCTCGGAAGCGAGTTGGCGCTCCGCCGCTCGGCGCTCGCCCTCCTCCAACCACTCCTCCATCACCGCGCTTCGCGTGGTCCGCAAGCTCTCGGCACGCCGATCGATCCTCCCGACGACGGCCGGGGAGAGCGACACGCTGACCTTGACCTTCCTACCGGCTCTCATACCGTTCATCCTACTCATCAGCAGCGCTCCCCACCACATGCCTGACGGCTTGGAGTGGAGGACGCTTCTACAGCTCGTCGTCGATGACGTCTCCAGCACCGCCCATCGCCGGGAGTGGCGCGCCGCCCCCGGAGGCCGCCAGCAGGCCCGCGGTGTAGAGCCGGTCGACGGCCGCCTGGACCTCGCGCAGGGTGGTGCCGCACGAGTCCAGCGAGCTCTGGACCTCGCGGGGCAGGCGGTCCTTGACCGCGAACTCCGCGAGGATCGCCGCGTCCAGCGGAGTCACCCGGTGGGTCTCGGCCCAGGCGGTCTGGAGCCGCTCGAGCTCCTGGCGGTCCTTCTGGACTCGGGCCTGGTACTGGGAGATCGCCTCCTCGTAGGCGGCGAGCGCAGCGCGGCCCTGCTCGGTCGCACCGAACTTCTGGCGCGGGGCCCAACGCAGGCTTCCAGGACGCTTCTTCAAAGAATCGAGCATCGGTGAGACGACCCTTCATAAGGCAGCGGGCGCTCCCGGTAGAGGAAGGGAGCGCCCGAGCCAGACTGCCGGATGCAGCTCTAGAGCTTGCGGACGTTCGCAGCCTGCAAGCCCTTGGGGCCCTTGGTGACCTCGTACTCGACAGCGTCGCCCTCGGCGAGGGAGCGGAAACCCTCGATCTGGATGGCGGTGTGGTGGACGAACACGTCGTCGCCCCCGTCATCCTGAGTGATGAAGCCGAAGCCCTTCGCGTCGTTGAACCACTTCACCTTGCCCTTTGCCATGCTGCCGTTCCCTTGATCGAGAGGCCTTGGCCTCGAGTGAAGACCGCTCCGTCCCCTGCCGGCGAGTCATTACGCCGGGCGCGCGGTGCGTCGAGAACGTACCGCGGCGGGCTCCGCGAAATCAATGGAAAGCTGGCGTTCCTTGACTGGCCGCCGCTCGCTGGGCGGGCGAGCATGAACGCGGACCAGGAGCTCCTTGATCGCTCCGCGACCGGTCGCCTTGCTGTTGATGGCCCGGCGTGCGTCGATCCTCGCCACCTCGTATCCCTCGCGCTCGTAGAGAGCGCTCGCCAGCGGCGAGGCGGAGTTGGACAGCAGCACCTCCACGCCGCGCCGCGCCAGCTCCTCCACCACGCGCGCCAGGTGGCGCTGCTCGGCCTCACCGAAGCCGCCCTTGGCGTACGCCGTGAACGAGGAGGACTTGCTCAGGGGCTGATAGGGCGGGTCGAAGTAGACGAAGTCCCCGGCCTTCGCCCGCTTGAGCACCGTGTGGAAGCTCCCCAACTCGAGCCGCACGCCCTGCAGCGCCCGATGCACCGCCCAGAGGTTCTCGGCATCGAGGATCTTCGCCTTGTCGTTCTGGCCGAAGGGCACGTTGAACAGGCCCTTGCGGTTGACCCGGTACAGCCCGTTGAAGCCCATCTTGTTCAGGTAGATCAGGCGCGCCGTGCGCTGGGCCGCGGTCATCGCGTCGGGAGACTGGGCGCGGATCTCGTAGAAGTCCTCTTTGCGCGTCTTGCCCACCAGCAGCTCGAGCTCGGAGATGACCGCCTCGGGGCTGTCGCGCAGGGACTGGTAGGCGGCCATCAGCTCGGGGTTGGCGTCGGCCAGGCAGGCCTTCTTTGCCTTCCCCAGCGCTCGCAGCCGGAAGAACAGCGCCCCGCCGCCGACGAAGGGCTCGTGGTAGGTCCCCAAGCGCTCCGGCAACCGGGCCAGCAGCTCCTCGAGCAGCTGCGCCTTGCCGCCGGCCCATTTGACGAAGGGTCGCGCCTCCTGGCTGTCTTTGCGTGGGCGTCCCATCAGGTCGTTCCCTTCTTGAGCCGCTCCTGCACCCCCGCGAGCATGGAGAAGGCCGCCAGAGGCGTCAGCTGGTTCAGGTCGAGCGCCTCTAGCTCCGCGACGAGCCCGGCGTAGGCCGGCGGCGGAGCCTCACGGGCGGCGAAGAGCCCCAGCTGGGCCGGCGGCTCCTTCTTGCGGCCGCGGGTGAGCTGGGGCCTGCCCGCGTCGTCGAGCTCCCCCTTCTCGAGGTTGGCCAGGATCTGCCGGGCCCGCCCCAGCACCTCGGGCGGCAACCCCGCCAGCCGCGCAACCTCGATGCCGTACGAACGCGAGGCGCCCCCCGCCACCAGCTTGCGCAGGAACACCACCCGCCCCTGCAGCTCCTTGACGGCGATGGTGACGTTCTTGACGCGCGGCTTCTCGCGCGCCAGGTCCACCAGCTCGTGGTAGTGCGTGGCGAAGAGCGTGCGTGCTCCGACCTGGTCGTGCAGATGCTCGGCCACCGCCCAGGCGATGGCGATGCCGTCGTAGGTGCTGGTGCCCCGACCGATCTCGTCCAGGATCACGAGCGAGCGCGCGCTGGCGTTGTGCAGGATGTTGGCGGTCTCGGTGATCTCCACCATGATGGTCGACTGGCCCCTCGACAGGTTGTCGGCCGCGCCCACCCTGGTGAAGATGC
>JACRCT010000514.1 GCA_016218885.1 Deltaproteobacteria bacterium
GCGCGAGCGGCGTGTGCACCGACGGTCACTGCCAGGTGCCCACCTGCACCGACCAGGCGCAGAACGGCGCGGAGACCGAGCTGGACTGCGGCGGCGAGGACTGCCCGAGCTGCGCCGACACCTTGGGCTGCGGGCAGGCCGCCGACTGCGCGAGCGGCGTGTGCTCCGAGGGCCATTGCCAGGTGCCCACCTGCATCGACCAGGCGCAGAACGGCGCGGAGACCGACGTGGACTGCGGCGGCGGGAGCTGCCCGGCCTGCGCCGACACCTTGGGCTGCGGGGAGGCCGCCGACTGCGCGAGCGGCGTGTGCACCGACGGTCACTGCCAGGTGCCGACCTGCACCGACCAGGTGCAGAACGGCGCGGAGACCGACCTGGACTGCGGCGGCCCAAGCTGCCCGACCTGCGCAAACGGGCAGAGCTGCGCACAGGCCTCGGACTGCACGAGCGGGGTCTGCTCGGTCCAGGTGTGCGAGCCGCCGCTGGTGATCACCTCCGTCGAGTCTCTGCCCGCGAACCCGAACGACACCGATTCCGTGACCATCACCGTGCAGGTGCTGGGAAACACTGTCGGCGAGGTGGTGAGCTGCGCACTCTCCGGTGAGCTGACCGGAAGCGGGAGCGCGCCGTCGAGCCTGGGGCAGGTGGAGATGGCCATCGATCTCGGAACGCTCACGGCGGGGCAGTATCCTTACGAGGTTCGCTGTACCCGCGGGACTCAGAGCGCCGAGTTGAGCGGCCTGGTGCTCATCGTCTCCTTGCTGGCAGGTGAGGGAAGCGACGGCAACCTCACTGCTCCGGGCTCCAGCCGCGTGGTGAACACCTATGCCTACGTCACCGACGCCACCGTGGCCGCCGGTGCCACCGCTCTCCACGTCAACGACGCCTCGGGCTTCAGCGTCGATGACGAGGTCCTGGTCATCCAGATGAGCGGCAGCTCGGGAACCGGGGAATACGAGTTCGCACTCATCCAGAGCGTGGAAGCCAATGTGCTCACCTTGCAGGATGCGCTCTCGAAGACCTACCGCTCCGGCGTCTTCAACACCACCGCGGCCTGGGCGACCCAGGTCGTGCGCGTGCCGCACTTCGCGGACGTCAGCATCGGCGCGAGCGAGTCCATCGTCGCTGCGAGCTGGAACGGCTACGTTGGCGGAGTCGTCGCCTTCCGCGCTCAGCAGCTCGTCGTGGCAGGCGCCATCGACGTCGGCAGCCGCGGATACCGCCGCGGAGCGATCGGCAACCACAACAGCCCCGCCAATGCCGCCGACAAGTACGGGGAGCAGGGCGAATCGACTTACGGACGCGGGACGCGCACCTATCCCGCGAAGTCGCTGGGGGGCGGAGGTGGAACGCACGGCGGCAACTACGGCCAGAACAGCCCGGGCGGCGGTGGAGGGGGCGGGCACGGCACCGCCGGGGTTGGCGGCTGCTGCGCCACCTGGTTCGTCGGCCAGTACGGCCAGGCCGGCGGAGCCTACGGCTCGGCGGACCTGAGCACGCTCTTCATGGGGTCGGCAGGCGGATGTGCCAACTCCAACGCGGGCAATGGCGGCGGAATCGTCTACGTAGGTGCGCGGAGCATCGAGGTGCAGGGGGCGGGCTGGATCGGCGCAAATGGTGGGCAGGGAGAGACGGCCTCGGGGGCTGGCGCGGGAGGTTCCATCTTCCTCGCCGCCCCGACGATGACCATCGGCAGCAGCAGGGTGGTCGCCGCAGGCGGACCGCAGAGCGGACGCTGGTGCAGCTCAGCCGTCCCCGGCCGCTGCACCGGCTATGGCGGCGCCGGAGGCGTAGGACGCATCCGCCTCGACTCGCGGACTCTGGTCGGCACCTCGCATCCCGCCGCGTATCTCGTGAGCCTCGACTGAGCTGCACGAGCGGTGGTCGCCGGGCCTGCGCGCACGTCCTCAGGAGGACCAGGCGGTGCGCATCGCCTGGTCCCCGGGGTCGGCGTCGAGCGCAGAGGAGTCGCTGCGTGCACCCCCTTGCCGGTCGGCATTCGTTCGTCGCATCCGGCGCCCTCCGCCTCACCGAGTAGCCAGGCCGCCACGCAGCATCTGGGTGCTTCCCCGAAGCGGGCACGGAGGGACTTGGCAGGGCACGGGCCTGGCGACCTTAAGGGGGAAGCGCGCCTGGCCGGAAGCGGCAGGGACCGTCGATTCCCGGTCGAGCGAATGCCGATGCAGCGAGGCCTGCGACGATCGAGCGTCCGTCGGAGCCGACGCAAGCCGAAACGCTTCACCTGGGCAACGTTGCCCAGGTGAACGCCGAGGCCTTGAAGCGATGTGAAAGGCGGATCAGGCGGCCGAACCACCAGGCCCGCGGAGCACCTGACGCACCCTCCGCAGCAAGGCCTCGGTGGTGAAGGGCTTCTCGATGAGCGGGGTCTCCGGGCCGAGCACTCCATGCTCACCGAGTGCGTCGTCGGTGTATCCGGACATGAACAGCACCTTGAGCTCGGGCCTGCGCCGATGGACCGCGTCCCAAAGGGCTTTTCCGCTCATGTGGGGCATGACCACATCGGTGAGCAGCAGGTCGATGTTTCCGCCATGGGACTCGCTCATGCGTGCGCCCTCGGCCCCGTCTCGCGCCTCGAGGACGCGGTAGCCCTCCCGCGTGAGCAGGCGGCGCAGCTGGACGCGCACCATCTCCTCGTCCTCGACCAGCAGCACTGTCTCCGTGCCGCCCGGAGCAGGTGCCAGAGCCTCGTGAACCGGGGGCGCAGCCGCCTCGCCCTCGACCCGCGGCAGAAAGACCCGGAAGGTCGCTCCCTGGCCGGGTGTGCTGTGGACGGTGATGGCTCCCGCCGCCTGGCGAACGATACCGTACGCCGTGGACAACCCCAGCCCGGTACCACGTCCTCGTTCCTTGGTCGTGAAGAAGGGCTCGAAGAGGTGGGGCAGGACCTCGGGCGCTATCCCGGTGCCCGTGTCGGCGACCGCGAGGGTGATGTAGCGGCCGGGCACGGCTCCTGCCGCCGCCGCAGCAGAGCCCAAGCCGACCGAGGCTTCGCCCAGCTCCACGGTGACGATCCCTCCACCCGGCATGGCGTCGCGGGCGTTGACCACCAGGTTGACCAGCAACTGCTCGATCCGGCTGGGATCGGCACGGACGCAGCCCAGGTCCCGCTTCGGGAGGAAGCGCAGCTCCACGTCCTCCCCGATGATGCGCGCGAGCAGCTTCTGCGAGTCCTGGACGAGCCGGGTGAGATCCAGGACGCGGGGGGCGATGACCTGCTTGCGGCTGAAGGCGAGCAGCTGGCGGGTGAGGGCGGCGGCGCGGTCGGAGGCCCGGCGGATCTCGCACAGGTCCTCACGCAGCGGGTCGTTGGGACCCATCGGCTCCATCATCGCCTCGGCGTGGCAGATGATGCCGGTGAGGATGTTGTTGAAATCGTGCGCCACCCCTCCGGCGAGGCGGCCGACGGCCTCCATCTTCTGCGCGTGGTGCAGCTGCTCCTCGAGGTCGCGGTGCTGCCTTTCGGCCTGCTTGCGCGCCGAGACGTCACGCAAGGTGAGCAGCACAGTAGCCACTGCGCCGTCGGCGTCGCGTTCGGGGACAAGGCGGCATTCCAGCCAGACCGGCTGGTCGCCTCCGGCCAGCTCGAGCTCCGCCTCCTGGGTCGTGCCCTGAGCCAGAACCTTCGACACCTCCCGCTGCAGGGAGCCGCCCAGCTCCGGCGGTGGGCCCAGCTCTGCGACGGTCCGGCCCAGGAACAGCTCGGGGCCGGCGCCGCAGAGCGTCGCGATGGCCCGGTTGACGAAGAGGACCCGCAGATCGCGGTTGCAGCGCAGGATGACGTCAGTGGCGTTCTCGGTGAGGGCTCGGTACTGGCTCTCGCTCTCGCGCCTGGCCCGATCGGAGGCGTCGCGCGCGTCGAGCTGGGCCGAGAGATCCTCCACCAGGCCCAAGAGTGAACGGCAGAACCGATAGGCCAGCACTCCGGCGAGCAGGACATAGGTGCTGCGCTGCAGGGCGTTGGCCGCGGAGAGCGAAGGCAACGAGGCGACGAGATCCGCCGGGAGATGGCCGCGCACCAGCAGGTAGAAGGACGTCAGCTCCGCGGCCCCGAGCGCACCCGCGAACAGCGCCAGCCACGGGCGCAAGCGCAAGGCCGAGCTGAGCACCGCCAAGGCGTAGAGCATCACCGGAGCGCTGGTGAGGGCATAGGCCGGGCCGATGCGCCAGTAGTCTATCGCCGCGATGACGGTAGGAACGGTGACCTCGAC
>JACRCT010000516.1 GCA_016218885.1 Deltaproteobacteria bacterium
CCTGGCCCAACTTGGGGAAGCGAGCGACGAAATCCCGATAGGCGCGGGGCAGCTCGGTCTCGGCCATGAAGGCACCTCCGACAGGGGGACGAGGTCCGGACCGTAACGACGCCGGCGCCGTGGCTCAAGACCTTCTCGGGACGGCCTCACGCGCAACGACGGCGGCCGGACACCGGTAGGAGCAGGGCTCCTCGGACGCTTGGGCACCGCGCTGCGGCGACCGAGGACCTGCCATCCCCCCTTGGGACGGACATATGCCTCCCCGGAACGCTGCGAACGGCGTAACTTCGACGGAACAGCCCGGCTCGACGCTCCCTTCGTTCCCCATGCGAATCGCCCACCTGTCCGCCGAGGTCTCCCCCTTCGCCAAGACTGGCGGATTGGGAGACGTGGTGGGCGCCCTGCCTGCAGCGCAGGCAGAGCTCGGCCATGAGGTCTCGGTGTGGATGCCGTTGTACCGGCAGGCCCGCACAGAGGCCCGACGCCTGGGGGTGCAGCTCACCCCCGTGCTCGACCCGTTCCGCCTGGAGCTCGGATACGAGTCGCACGAGGTGGGGTTGATGCGCGGGGAGCTGCCCGGCTCGAAGGTGCCGGTCTACTTCGTGGTCGCCGAGCGCTTCTTCGATCGCCCTGCCATCTACCACGCGGATATCCACGGCCAGGACGACGGCGCGTTCCGGTTCGCGGTCTTCGCGCGCGCGGCGCTGGAGTCGATGCGTCGGCTGGGGCTCTCGGCGGAGGTCCTGCATGCCCATGACTGGCACGCCGCGCTGGTACCCATGGCGCTCGCATGGGATCGGCCGGCGGAGAGGCTCTTCGCCGGGGCGGTCTCCATCTTCACGATCCACAACCTCGCCTTCCAGGGGATCTACGACAAGAGCGAGTACCTCCGGTTGGGCCTGCCCCACGAGATGCGAGGCGCCGCGATGTGGCGCGACCGCCTCAACCTCTTGAAGGGGGCGGTCCTGGCCGCCAACGCGGTGAACACGGTCTCGCCCAGCTTCGCCCGGGAGATCGCCACTGCCGCGGGCGGCTTCGACCTCGACGCCGTCTTCCGCTACCGGGGCGAGAACCTGGTGGGCATCGTCAACGGCATCGACCGCAGGGTGTGGAACCCGGCGAGCGACACGCTGCTGCCCCGACGCTATGACGCCCACGACCTGGCGCCCAAGGCCGAGGCCCGGCGGGCGCTGTTGACCATGGCGGGGATGGACGCCGACGACCCGGGCTTCCTCATCGGGCTGACCGGGCGGCTGACGGAGCAGAAGGGTTTCGACCTGGTCTTCGCCGCGCTGGACGATCTGCTCAGGGACGGCATCCGCTTCGTTTTCCTGGGCGAGGGCGAGCCCCATCTGGAGCGGGCCTTGCGCGAGCTGGCGGAGAGGGCGCGGCGGCGCTGCTTCGGCTATGTGGGGTTCGAAGACACCCTGGCGCACCTCATCGTCGCCGGCTGCGACGCCTTCCTGATGCCCAGCCGCTTCGAGCCCTGCGGCCTGTCGCAGCTGTACGCGCTCGCCTATGGCACCCCGCCCATCGTGAGGCGCGTCGGCGGGCTCAAGGACACGGTGGTGCCCTTCGACGGTCACGACGACGCGGCGGCGACGGGCTTCGCCTTCGAGGCGGCGACGGGCGAGGCGTTACGCACGGCGGTGCGGCTCGCCCATCGCACCTTCAAGGACCGCGACCTCTGGCGCCGCATCGTCGCCCACGGCATGGCGCAGGACTACAGCTGGGAGCGCTCGGCGCGCACCTATCTGGACCTGTATGCCTGGCAGCTCTCGGAGCGCAAAGAGTGATGCTGCGCAGCGAGGATGTCGACCCCGGGGCAGAGACTTCAGGCTCCAGACTCCAGGTACCGCAGAAGACTTAAGACTCAAGACTTTAGACTGAGGCGGCCCGGGGCCTGGAGGGCCAGGTTAGCTACTCGTCGGCGGCCCCGTCCTGGTCTCCGTCGTCGGAGTCGACCTCGGGCTGCTCCGCCTCCGCCACCTCCACGGGGGCAGCAGCGGCGGCGGCGACCTTGGACACCTTCTTCGACTTCTTCGCAGCGCTGACCTTCTTGGCCGCCAGCTTCGCGTTGCCCTTCTCGATGACGGCGATGACCTCGGCCGCTGCGTCTGCGGTGAGCCCGGCAGGAACGAGGCGCTCACGGAACTTGGGGATGTTCTGGAAGACGCGCCGACCCCCGTCCACGAAGTGCAGGTAGAGCTTGGCGGAGTTCTCCTCGAGGATGAGGCCGGGGCCCCAATCCGAGTGATCTGCATGGTTGTACACGGTGGGGGTCGCGGTCTTCGCCATGGGATACCTCGTGGATGGGACGCCACCCTATCGCACCTGGAGCCAATAAGCCTTGGAAGCTTTGCGGTTCCTCCTAAGAACGCCTGGGCCAGGCGGCTCGATTCCTGGGAGTGAGGGTGCCGCAAGACCCTGGCCAGGCGCCGCTTCGGAACCCCTGCAAGCGAGCGCTTAGCCTTTGCTGCTCGGCGGCCGCACGCCTCCCATGACGCCAGCCGGCCTCCAACCGGGCCTGTAGCCACCGCGCCTGAATCGTGGGCCAATGCTCTGTATGTCTCGACGAGAGGTCCCCTCCATGTGGTCCCCTGACCAGTACAAGGCTGCGCTGGACTTCGCCGCCCGGGCCCACGGCGACCAACGGGTCCCGGGGACGGGCTATCCCTATGTCGTCCACCTGGCCAAGGTCGCCCTGGAGGCGATGACGGCCTGTGCGGCGGACCCGAGCCTCGACGCCGATCTCGCCGTCTGCTGCGCCCTGCTTCACGATTGCCTCGAGGACGCGGGGGTCTCACGGGCCGAGCTGGAAGCCAGGTTCGGCCGGGCCCTGGCCGCAGGAGTCGCCGCCTTGAGCAAGGACGACTCCTTGCCCAAGCAGCGACGGATGGAGGACTCCCTCGAGCGCATCCGGCAGCAGCCGCGCGAGGTCTGGCTCGTGAAGCTCGCCGACCGGGTCACCAACCTCGAACCCCCTCCACCGCAGTGGACGCTCGAGAAGCGCCGGGCCTATCGCGACGAGGCCCGGACGATCCTCGAGCGCCTGCGCGGCGCCAGCGAGCCTCTTGCGCTGCGGCTGGAGCAGAAGATCGAGGCGTACGGCGCGTTCTGCACGAACTGAGCATCAGGGAGGGCAGAGCCAGATCTCCCCGAGCGCAGGATCGAGCTTGGCTCAGGCTGGCCCAGGAAGGCGGGCCTTGCTCGGGTAGCCGCCCGACCTCGGCCGGCTCAGGCGCTCGCCGCGGCCTTGGGCTCGGCGCTCGAGGAGGCGTCGAGCCGATCAAAGTGCTGGTACGGATTCTCGAGCCACTCGCGCAGCACGCGGGACATCACCGAGGCGTGGAAGCCGTCGATGACGCGGTGATCGAAGGTGGCGTTGAGGGTCATCACCTTGGCGATCTCCACGTGGCCCCCCACGACCACCGGAGCCTCCTTGATCGCGCCCACCGCCAGCAGCAGCGGCACGCGCGAGTAGGGGACCAAGGGCACGTAGGCCACGTCCAGGCCCAGCGAGCCGACGTTGGTCACCATCGCGCTGCCGAAGGGGTCCCGGGGGATGCCCAAGGCACGCAGGTCGAGGTTGAGCGTGAAGGAGACGAAGGAGATGAGCTTCAAGGTGAAGTTGAGCAGCAGGTACGGGATGCCCAGGAACATGGAGCGGGTCTTCTCCAAGGCCTCGTCCTTGCGCGCGCGCACCTTCTCGACCTTCTCCTCGAACTCGTCGCAGATCTCCACCAGCGACTTCTTGTCCACCTCGTAGAGCGTGGCCCCGGACAGGTCCACCTTCCCCAGCCCCTCGTCGGCCATCACCACGTGGAAGAACACCCCGATGGTGTCGCGCAGGTAGATGCGGTTGAAGCGCAGGATGGCGTTGGCCTCCGGGCACTCCGCCAGGGCCATCGCCACCGCCTTGGCCATCAGGTGCGAGATCGTCAGGCGGCGCCCGGTCCGCTCGCGAAACTCGCCCAGGTAGCGCAGCGCGTCGTCCATGCGCACCGTCAGCGTCCCGTACACCTGCGGGTCGTAGGCCTCCCGCCAGGTGCCGATGGCGATCTTTCGGAAGCTGCTGACGTCGTCCTTGCGGGTGAGGGCGAGGTTGGGCATGTGCGGCTCCTGGAGATGGGACTGGTGCTCCGGACATGAGTAGCTGCGCGCGTGGGCCCTGGCCACCCCTGGCCGCCTGGCCCGAGGCCTTGCGTCATGATGCCGACTGTTGCGCGGGCTGCATTGACTGCTACACGTCGACCTTGAAGCCGAGCTCCACGTCGGTGGCGGCCTTGCCTCCGCGGATGCCCCAGTTGGCCAGCGGCGGCTCGTGGATGACCACCATCACCTTCGCCGGAGGGATCTGGGCGGCGCGCTCCAGGTTTTGGACGAGGGTCTGGTAGAGCAGCCGCTTGGCGTCCGGGCTGCGACCCGGCAAGGCGGTGATCTCCACCAGGGTGTACTCGGGCCCCTTCGCCGACTCGAAGCACTCCGGCTCGTGCTCGTGGAGGATGAGGTTGCGGTCGTGCTCGGGGATGCGGAAGGCCTCGACCAGCGCGGCCTGGATACCCTCGAGGATCGCCTTGCGCTCGGCAGCGGGGCGTCCGCGCAGCAGGTGGATGTGAACGATGGGCATGGCTCGGCTAGCTCCTCTTCTCGCGCTTGGCGCGCAGTCCCGCGGGAGCAGAGCACAAGCGCGTCGAAGGCCCAAGGCCGCCGCTGACCCCGCGGGCTGACGCCCGGGGCTTTCCGAACCTGCCGCGCTCCCGAGGGGCCGCCTCTCCCCCTGCCCTACCCTCTGAGCGCCCGCGCCCTTGTGCCCGCGCCTCGGATCGGCTTGTATCCGGCCGCCGACTGCCCAACGCGGGAGCGTTTCATGGACCTATACCGTCGCGAGATTCGAAGCTGGTACAGCCACCGGCTGGGCATGGAGATGCCCGTGGTGCAGTACGGGCACTGGGGCCATGCGCTCCTGGTGTTCCCCACCGCCAACGCCGACTTCCTCGAGTACGAGCGCTACGACCTCATCGGCGCCCTCGCCCCGCACATCGTCTCCGGCAAGGTGCGGGTCTTCTCCATCAACAGCATCAACAGCATGTCCTGGATGAACAAGGGCATGCCCATGCACGAGCGCTCGGGGCGACAGGCGGCGTACTCGGGCTACATCGAGGAGGAGGTCATCCCCTTCATCCGCGACTGCCTGAAGAACTCCAGCGCGCGCGTCGCCGTCTCCGGGGCCTCGTTCGGCGCCTTCCACGCCGCCAACCAGTTCTTCCGCCGCCCGGACCTGTTCGACTGCCTGATCGGCATGAGCGGCTTCTACGACCTGACCTGGCTGCTCGACGGCTACAGCGACGAGAACGTCTACTTCAACAACCCCATGTGGTACCTGAACAACTTCCACGACAGCCACCAGCTGGATCTGCTGCGCCACCACAGCCAGATCCACCTGATCACCGGGCAGGGCGCGTGGGAGGTCCCCAACGCCAGCCGCCGCTTCTCCTCGCTGCTGGCCTCCAAGGACATCCCCCACAACCTGGATCTGTGGGGCCACGACGTCCCGCACGACTGGCCGACCTGGCGGAAGATGCTGCCCTACTACGTCGGCGAGCGCCTGGGCTGGTAAGCGCCTACCGGCGACGCCGACGCGGCCCTCCATGGAGATCCCCTACCAGCGGCTGAGCGAAGACGCGCTGCGCGGCGTGGTCGAGGAGTTCGTCACCCGGGACGGCACCGACTACGGCGCCGCCGAGGCCTCGCTGGAGTCGAAGGTCGCCGAGGTGCTGCGCCGGCTCGCCAAGGGCGAGGCGGCGCTCGACTTCGACCCGGAGAGCGGCTCGTGCACCATCGTCGTGCGCCCAAACCCCTGTTCCCGGAGCGGGAAGCTGACCTGACCCCAAGGATCTGTCTTGGCCCACGTCACGCCCCTCGACGGAACGCTCTTTGGTGAGGATCAGCCCTGCTTCGGCTGCGGGCCTCGTCACCCCTTCGGCCTGCGCCTGCGCTTCGAGGAGGTCGGGGAGGCGCTCGTGACGCGCATGACCCCGGGGCCGCAGCACCAGGGGCCGCTGGGCGTGATGCACGGAGGGCTGGTCACCACCCTTGCTGACGAGGCCGCGGGGTGGGCCGTCATCGCCAAGACCGGCAAGTTCGGCTTCACCACCTCCCTCCAGGCCAGGCTGCGCCGGCCGGTGCGCATCGGCGTCGAGGCCGAGTGCCGCGCCTGGCTCACCAAGACCAGCCCCCGGGTGGTGCGAGTGGCCGCGTCGGTGAGCCAGGGCGGGGAGGAGTGCTA
>JACRCT010000517.1 GCA_016218885.1 Deltaproteobacteria bacterium
CAGGCCATCCGCACCGGCACGCGCGCCGTCACCGAGCACCTCATCCTGGGCGCGCTCTTCGCCGCGCTCGTCGTCCTGATCTTCCTCGGCAACGTGCGCTCGACCGTCATCGCCGCGGTCGCCATCCCTACCTCCATCGTCGGCACCTTCGCGCTGATGAAGTCGATGGACTTCACGCTCAACACCATCACCCTGCTCGCGCTGGCGTTGGCGGTGGGCATCGTCATCGACGACGCGATCGTGGTCCTGGAGAACATCTTCAAGTGGGTGGACGAGAAGGGCTATACGCCGCGCCGGGCGGCGGTGGAGGCGACCCGCGAGATCGGCCTGGCGGTCATGGCCACCACCCTCTCGCTGATCGCCGTCTTCCTGCCCATCGCCTTCCTGGGCGGCATCCCCGGCCGGTTCCTGAGGAGCTTCGGCCTGACCATGGCCTTCTCCATCGCCGTCTCGCTCTTCGTCAGCTTCACGCTCACGCCCATGCTCGCATCGCGCTGGCTGGCGGCGAAGAAGGCCGGGAGGAGGAAGACCCTCCTCGAGCGCGTGGTCGACCTGGTCTATCGGCCTCTGGAGCACGGCTACGGCCGCATCCTCGGCCTCTGCCTGCGCCACCGCTGGGTCGTCGCAGTGGCGTCCATCGCCGCCTTCCTGAGCACCGTGCCGCTGGCGATGGTGGCCAAGAAGGGCTTCCTGCCCATCGACGACCGCGCCCAGTTCGAGGTCATCGTCCGCCTGCCTGAAGGCCGCAGCGTGGCCGCCACCGAGCTCGTCGGCGAGCGTGTCGCGCGCATCGTGCGCGGGCTGCCCGAGGTGACCGCGACGCTGGTCACCGTCGGCGACGACGAGAGCCGCACCTCGAACCAGGCGCGCGTGTACGTGAAGCTCCTCGACCCGGGCCAGCGCCAGCGCACGCAGGAAGAGCTCAAGGACGTGGTGCGTCAGACCATCCTCCCGGAGCTGCCCAAGGACCTGCGGGTGAGCGTCGCGGACGTCAACGAGTTCGGCGGGGGCCAGCCCACGGCGCGCATCCAGTACCTCGTCTCCGGGCCGGACCTGGACGTGCTGGAGCACATGACCCCGCGGGTGATCGAGAAGCTCCAGCAGATCCCCGGGGCGGTGGACGTGGACACCTCGCTGGTGGTCGGCAAGCCGGAGCTGGGCATCTTCGTCGACCGCGAGAAGGCGGCGGACCTCGGCGTGCAGGTGGTGGATGTCGCCTCGGCGCTGCAGTTGATGGTCGCCGGCGCCAAGGTGTCGACCTACTCCGAGGGCGGCGAGCAGTACGAGGTGCGCCTGCGCGCGAGCGACGAGTACCGCACCGACGAGGACAAGCTGCAGCTGTTGACCGTGCCCTCGCGCAAGCTGGGGCTGGTGCCGCTCTCCGACGTCGTCAGCTTCCACAAGGGCCAGAGCGCCTCGACCATCCAGCGCTACCAGCGCGAGCGGCAGGTGACCTTCATGGCCAACGCCGCGCCGGGCTACAGCGAGGGCGCCATCGGCGAGGCGATGGCCGCGGCGCTATCGACCGAGCAGCTGCCCAAGGGGTTCAGCGTCAAGCCGCAGGGCCAGACCAAGATGATGGCGGAGACCGGCAAGAGCTTCGTCCTCGGCCTGCTCGCCGCGATGCTGTTCATGTACCTGATCCTCGCGGCGCAGTTCGAGTCGTGGCTGCACCCGGTGACCATCCTGCTGTCCTTGCCGCTCACCCTGCCGTTCGCCATCGCCTCGGTCATCCTGTTCGGGCAGGCGCTCGACATCTACAGCTTCCTCGGCATCTTCGTGCTCTTCGGGGTGGTCAAGAAGAACGCCATCCTGCAGATCGACCACACCAACAAGCTGCGCGAGCGCGGCCTGGACCGCTTCGCCGCGCTCATCCAGGCCAACAAGGACCGCCTGCGGCCCATCCTGATGACCACCTTCGCGTTCGTGGCCGGGATGATCCCGCTGGTGACCGCCAAGGGCGTGGGCGCCGGCTACAACCGCGCGACCGCGGGCGTGGTGGTCGGCGGGCAGGTGCTCTCGCTGGTGCTGACGCTGGTGGCGGTGCCGGTGGCGTACTCGTACTTCGACGACCTGGCGGCCTTCCTGCGGCGGGCGTGGCAACGCCTGCGCGGGAAAACGTCGGGCGACGACGCGGGGACCGGCGAGCCCCAGACCAGGGAGCCGGCGGCGATCCCCGGTCTGGCGATGCACCTGGCACCGGCGAACCAGGCTCCGGTGCACGGTCCGCCGCAGGCCGAGGGCTGAGCGCGCCGCCCTCGGCGCCGCAGCGGCTGTTGCCACGATAGGCCAGCCCACCTCGTAGGGGCGCAGCTCGAAGCGGCTGCGCAGCAGGTACTCGATGGCCGCCACGCCGCGGCCGCGGTTGAGGATGAAGCCCGGGCCGAAGCGCTCGAGGATGTCGCCGCTGGTGGTGCCCATCACCGAGACGTCGGTGCGCCCCAGCCCCTCGAGGTAGCGGCGACACGGCTCGCCACTGTTACGCATCCGAGCCCTTCACCGACGGTGGTCCTGGATGACGGTTCCGCTTGCGACATGTCGGACCCAGGCGTGTCCTTTGGGCGGGCCGACCTGATCTCAAGGCTCTGATAGGCCTCTGGTGCGAGCCGAAAACAGCCATTAATTACGCCTGGTTGAGCGATCAGGAAGGAAGGATGCGCCACTTTTGGGGGTCAGGGTCTCTAGGAGGTATCGGGGCACAGCGCCCTGAAGCGACGGAGCCGTGATGAGCATGAGACAGGTCCGCATCGAGGCGAGCCAGAAGCTGGACCGGGGCGCTGGGGACGCTGCTCAACCTCGCGGACTGCTACGAGAAGCAGGGTCGGACCGCGAGCGCCTACGCGAGCTGCGCCGAAGCGGCGCAGTGGGCGACGGAGCAGGGGCAGGAGCCGCGGGAGAAGGTGGCCCGCGAGCGGATGGCGGTGCTGGTGCAGGCCGCTCCCGAGGCTGCCGCGCGGAGGGGGCTGGAGCTCAAGCGCAACGGGCTTGGGGTGGAGCGGGCCTCGTGGGGTGTGAGCACACCGCTGGATCCCGGCGAGTACCAGCTCGTGGCCCGGGCTCCAGGATGTCGGGCGTGGACGAAGAAGATGACCGTGGCGCCAGGCCCCAGCCTGATGACGGTGGAGGTGCCCAAGCTGGAGCCGGACCTGGCCCTGCCGCCACCACCGCAGGTGGCGGTCGCCGTGGAGGCAGCACCGGGCGTCACGTCCACCACCATGCCCTCGGTCGAGGTGGCTCAGAGAAGAGGCCTGAGCACGAAGCGAGTGCTGGCGTACTCGAGCGCCGGGCTGGGAGTGGCGTCGGTGGCGGCGACATCGGGTTGGCGATGGCGGCGAAGTCACACTACGGCTCTGGACGCGCGAGCTGCCACGATGGGAGCATCTGCAGCGCCGAGGGAGCGGAGCTCATCCGCAAGGCGCAGACCGAGGCGGGCGTGGCCACGGTGACGACGGTGGTGGGGGTCGCGGCGCTGGCCGCCTCCGGCGTGCTGCTCTGGCTGCCGTGGAACGACGGCGGAGCCCCGGCGGTGACGACGAAGGCGGCGAGCCTCCAGGTCGCGCCCGATGTTGACGGACACTCGATCGGCTTCGCGCTGGGCGGAGCGATTCCATGAGGACGGAGAAGAGAGCGATGAAGACCATGGCCACGAGAAGCGGAATTGCCCTTTCGATCGCGGTGCTCTGGGCGCTGCCGGGGTGCGCGCAGATCCTGGGGTTCGAGGACCCGATCCTCGAAGTCCTGGACGCGAGCATGGCGACCGACGGCGGGCTCGATGCCGGCGGCGAGTGCGACGAAACGTGTACGAGCCAGGGAGCGAAGTCCTGCAGCAATGGCAAGTTCCGCAGCTGCGAGCCTGATGGGCAGGGCTGCCTGAGCTGGAGCGTGGAGCAGGCCTGCCAGAGCGGCTTCTGCGCGTCAGCAAGCCAATGCGGGAGCTGCCACAACGACTGCACGAGCAAGGGAGCGACGGAGTGCAGCGAGGGGAAGATCAAGAGCTGCGTGGCCGATGCCGACGGATGCCTGAGCTGGAGCACGCCGCAGCCATGCGGCAGCGGGTCCTGCCAGGGCGCGGTCTGTGCGAACTGCAGCAATGCCTGCGCGGC
>JACRCT010000518.1 GCA_016218885.1 Deltaproteobacteria bacterium
AATCGCAGGGGGCCTCGTGCGCGAACCGAAGGTGGAGCTACCGAGCGGCGTCGAGCACGTGGCGACCTGGAGTTGACCCGGCCCGCGAAGGCGGGCTTCGCAACCTCAGGCGCGACTTCAGTCGCCGGCTACTAGGTCCGACCATGGCGCCCAGGCTTGGCAGCAGCATCGTTCTGGCAGCGTCCCTCCTCGGTGCGGCGATGGGCATGGGCGCCTGCAAGAGTGCCGATCCGTCGTGCACGGACTGCTCGACCAGCAATCCCCTGTGCTCCGGGGACGCCCCCGAGACGGCCAGGCCCGAGTCCTGGACGGTCGCCAGCCACTGCAAGGGAGTCGAGCCCGGCTACGCCGAGGTGCTCGACGATCAAGCCCTGCACGTGGTGACCATCGCGGTCTCCAAGGCGGATCACGAGGCTGCGCTCGAGGACATGGACGAGAAGTTCAGCGGCGGCAGCACCAGCGCCGATATCGACGATCTGCCCACGCCGATGTGGGTGCCGGTGACAATCCACTACGACGGCAAGTCCTGGACCCAGGTCGGCATGCGCTACAAGGGGCACGCTTCGCTCAAGGCCGCCTGGCAGCGCGGGGTGCGCAAGCTCTCGTTCGTGCTCGACTTCGATCGCTTCGCGGACCTCGACCCGAACCTGAAGGACCAGAGATTCTTCGGCTTCGCGAAGCTCTCGTTCGCCAACGCCTACAACGACCCCTCCCTCATGCGCGACAAGGTCGCCGCGGACATCTTCCGGGCCAGCGGCGTCCCCGCGGCGCGGTCCGCTTTCGCCCCCGTGTACATGGATTGGGGTGAAGGCGCGGTCTACCTCGGGCTCTACACCCTCATCGAGGATCCCGCGGACACGATGCTCAAGTCCCAGCTCGGGGACGACGGCGGCAACCTCTACAAGCCCTGGGGCAACGCGGCACGGTGGCTCAGCCTTTCCACGATTGGCCAGGCGGAGGTCGAGGGACACTTCGAGAAGGCGACCAACGAAGGCGATTCCGATTGGTCGGATGTCCTCGCCGCCATCGAGGCTCTGCACTCCGATCGCAGCGACCCCGCGCAGTGGCGCGCGCGCCTGGAGGAGCACCTCGACGTGGCGTCGTTCCTACAGGCCCTCGCCGTCAACCAGGTCATCATGAATTGGGACAGCTACGGCTGCATGCACCACAACTACCTTCTCTATGCGAACCAGGCGAGGGACGGGCGCTTCCAGTGGCTCCCCTGGGACCTCAACGAATCGATGCTGTATCACTGGCAGACCGGGTGCCCCGAGCCAGGCTCGGTCATGCTCGACGAGATCGTGGCTCCGCAGGCATCGGGCACCGAGCCAGCGACCGATACGGATTGGCCACTCATCCAGCTCATCCTCTCCGACGCGACCTACCGCGCCGCCTATCGGGCCGACCTGCAGGCCGTCCTCGATACCGGCTTCGTGGCCGACGAGGTCATTGCGCGCCTGAACCAGCACCACGACCTCATCGCCCCCTACGTCCTCGGACCGAGCGCGGTGGAGGCGTATCCCTACCGGAACTGTACGCAGGAGGAGTTCAAGAGCTCGCTCACCTCGGGCAGCGGCGCATTGGAGCCGCATGTGCGCGCGCGACGTTCGGCGGTCGAGGCTGCGCTGGCGGAGGATGGCAGCTAATCAGCTTCGGCCACCCGGAGTCCTTCCGGGCTCTGCACGAAACGCCATGGGTTCCCTCCCGGTTCTTCGTCCGCCCGGGGCTGAGGCCCCCTATCTGTTGACCGACCCGCTGGCCTGTCACCGTTCACCGGCGAGCGTAGGACGCTCCCGACAGCCATGGGCCGAGGCCCCCCGGAGTCGATGCTCGGGTGGTCTCCGGCGCCTTCGGGCAGTTGCCGCGCAGGGCTGCCTTGCCCACCTCTGGTCGGGGGGGAAAAGGCATGCGGCGACTCGGCCTCCTGCTGCTCGCGATCATGGGCGTAGCGGCAGGATCGACGTGCGCGCCGGTACCCAAGCTCACACCCGTCGAGGGCGACCGAAGCGTGGGCGCGGCGCTCCAGATTCACGGAGTGGAGTTCCGGGCCCTGCCCAACGCCTGGCGCGGCTATCCCAGCTGGCTCACTCGGCGCTTCACCCCGATCTGGGTCTACTTCATCAACCGAGGCAGCGGCACCTTCGATGTGACCTACGCGTCCATGGAGCTGGTGGACGAGCACGGCGAGAGCCACCCGGCCATCCCCCCGACGTTGGTGTCGCGCGAGATCCTCGGAGGGCTGGAGCAGGAGGGCGCACCCGAGCTTCGCTTCGTGCAGGCACAGGCGCCTCGGAGCAACCCCGAAGAGGAAGAGTCGCAGCCCCCGTCCAAGCCTCCGCGAATCCCAGCGCCGACACCGATGCCGCCCGCCTCCTCCCCGCCCCCTCCCCTGTCCACCAGCCCGAACCCGCCGGACACGAGCGTCTACTTCGGGCTCGCGCCCTACGAGTGGGCGTTCCAACAGCCACTGGTCGGTGCGGGCGGCGGAGACGGGCGCGGTCCCTTCGGCTACCAGCCCCCGTTCAGCCCCTTCGGCCCCTATGGCTTCGGGCGCAACGCCGCCGACATCATCCAGCCCGCGCTGCGTGAAGGACGCCTGCTCCCCAACACCCATGCCGAGGGGTTCGTCTACTTCCGCGCCAACCACTCCGCCAGTCGAATCGAGCTGCGCCTGAAGGCGCGCAACGAGGCGCCCGACGGAGCGCCGCTCGAGGTGCGCATCGCCTTCACGCGCTATTGAAGGTCTCGACCTCGATCCGTCCTGCGACCTGAGGCTCAGGGGTCTGGCTTGGACGCGGAGCGCTGGCGCCTCGGCCGCGCCCTGCGCAGGAGCGTTCGCCGCAGCAGGTAGCCCACGATCAGCTCGGTGGCCCCGAGGAGGTGGACGCGGCCGACCCGCACCTACCGGGAGAGCTCGACCAATTCCCAGGGCAGCAACGACCCCGTCGCGGCGATGACCAGCCACGGCGCCCAGCGGTACCCGCGTCGCAGCGACCAGCCCTCGACCCCGGTCAGCACGCCGTCGAGCCCGATGGCGAGCGCCGCCAGATGGAGCCGGCCTGGGGTCGTCTCTTCGAAGACCATCTCGGCCAGCCGCCGGCTCCAAGCGCCCACGAGGTGGTTGCTCCAGCCCCCGGCGAGGG
>JACRCT010000515.1 GCA_016218885.1 Deltaproteobacteria bacterium
CCCGTGCTTCTCGCCGCAGGCATCGAGCGTTCCGAGCATGGCGCCACGCGAGACGTGGCAGAAGACCTCGTTGATGGGGTTGAACCCGGCAAGGAAGACGGTCGCCGTCCTCGGCCCGGTCTGCTCGACCGTCATCGTGCCCTTGTCGGCGAGCTTTCCCCAGACGTAGCCGCACTTGCTGAACACGTAGGTGGTGCTCAGGAACTGCAGGAGGAACCGGTAGATGGTCGTGAGATCGCGCTCCAGGCTGAACCGGCTCAGCTGGTGGGCCTGCGCGACGTCGCCACTGAAGAACGTGTTGACGATCGCGAGGTCCACCTCGACCAAGGCGGCCAACGGGGCCAGCTGAAAGGCCATCGAGCTCCTGAGCGTAGAGGCGGTCTCGGGCTTGAGCCGGGCGAGGATCTGGTCGAACGCCGCCTCGCCAAATCGAGTTCGTAGGAACTCGCCCCGGTTGATGAATGCCAGGCACTTCACGTTGAGGTCGGGCTGTGCGTTGGCCATCGAGCCTCCCTCCACCACCCCGAGAGCAACCGAGCGATGCATTCTACGGGACAGAGTTGGAGTGACAACCACGGAGCGGAGCCCTCGTCGCGCCGGGCGACCGGGCTCGAGTCGATTCTGGGACGCCCATCACGCCGTGGCGCGCCATTCACCGCGCCTGCCGTCTGCGCGCTACGGGCAAGGCCCAACGTCCACTGCACCTGATTGCTAGTGCCTGCCGCTGGCTCGGGAGGCTGCTGGTTTAGCGTCTGGCGAAGCGGGAACGACCACCGCGGTCTGTCTCGTGATTCCGCCGCGGACGAACTCCACGTCGGCGGCGAACCCTCTGGGAAGCGCCTCGATGGCATCGGCAAGCGCGCAGGGGTCAGCGACCGGCTGGTTCTCGATACGGATGATCACGTCCCCGCGCCGTAGCCCGCCTCGCGAGGCTGGCGTCCGGGGCGCCACCTCGGACACCAGTGCGCCCCTCTCGACGATGGTGCCTCGGAGCTTCGCCTCCTCGGAGGTGAGTGTGTGGGCTACGACGCCAAGCGGTCGGACCTCCATGCACTCCTCCTCTGCCCCGGCCTCCTCGCCGGACGGCCACGACCCGACGAGTACCGCGCCCATCACCAATGCGAGGGTTCTCATGCCTGGAAGCTGAGGCGCTGCGCCCACCTTCGCAGCACCTCTGGCCAGCCGGCTCGGGTGCAGGTGGCACGAGGCCTCGCCCGACCTCCTACGTCATTAGCAGGCGCCGCCGAATCCTGGTCATTCGCTGCCCAACCCGGGTCCACCGCTGCTGGATGCTCGATCCCCCTGGCGGGCGCCCCCTCGATGCGAATCTGGCGAGGGGTTCGAGGCCGACCAAGGCCTGGGAGACGGGCGGCCCCCCACCAGCGGCGGCGGCTCGTGGTACTGCGCCCAGTTCTCCTGATATCCATCGACGGCGACGTCCTGAAGGCGCAGACCGAGCGCTGCGCCTCGGGGCGCCCAGGACCGCCGCCACTGACCTGCCTGCGTCCTGGCCGCTCGCTTCTCGCTCCACCGGTTCATGGCCCTCGGAAGTGCTCCTGCCTGCCCGGTTCGAGGTTAGGCTGCTGGCTCGCGGGCCACTCTGGGCGCTCCATGTACTGCCGCGCAGGCCCCGACTCTGGAGGCAAGGCGACAGGCAGCCGTGTCCCCATGTCCGCGATGGTCAGGGCGACCAGGACGGCGACGAAGGTGAGACACACCGCCACCGCCAGCCGGCTTCCTCCCCGATGGGTCCACAGGTGCATGAAGAAGAGGACCACCAGGCTCGCCTTGACCCCGGCTATCGCCAGCGCGACCACCAGGTTCCAGCGCCCGAGATGCACCTGCGAGAGCCCCCAGGTCACCGCCGCGAGCACCATCAACGCCGCGAAGACCCCGGAGTAGAGCAAGCCGCTGTAGCGATGGCTGGCCTCCCCCTCCCTGTGCGAGCTCTCGGCCACGACGTTCGCCCCCCTTCCCTGCCGCCGCCCCAGCCCGCTCTTGGCATCAGCCCACCAGGTAGAGCAGCGGCCAGAGGAAGATCCAGATCACGTCGACCAGGTGCCAGTACATGCCTCCGAGCTCCAACGGCGTGTCGTAGTGCGGCCCGAAGGTCCCCTTCCAGGCCAGCCAGGCCATCACCGAGAGCACGCCCATACCCACCGTGACGTGCACCGCGTGCAACCCGGTCATCAGCCAGTACAGGGACATGAAGACCGCCGCTCCCGAGGAGCGCAGCTCCGGCACCGACAGGAAGCGCCCGGGCAGCAGGCCCTCCTCGAAGTCCGCGTGGTACTCCAGCGCCTTGAAGCCCAGGAAGACCAGCCCCAGCAGCACGCTCGCCGCCAGAAGCCCCGCGGCCAGACGCGAGCGACCCCGCCGCGCGGCGTGGATGCTCATCGCCACCGTGAAGCTGCTGGTCAGCAGCACGAAGGTGTTGGTGGTCCCGATCCACGTCTTGAGGTGGTGGCTCGCCGCGGCGAACTCCGCGGAGAACAGAAAGCGATAGGCCGCGTAGGCCACGAACAGCCCGGTGAAGAGCAGGACCTCCGTCGCCAGGAAGATCCACATCCCGAAGCGCGCCGCGTGCGCCTGCTTCTCCAGGCTCTCGAAGTGGCTGGCCAGCCTCCTCGTCCCCGCCGCGGCGCTCCTCGTGCTCATGCTCGTGCTCATGCTCGTGCTCACGCCGGCTTCTCCCCCTTCGACTGACTCGGCTCGAGCGGCTCCACCTGGGGCGGGCTCGTGTAGTCGTGCGGCGGACCGGTGAAGCGCGGCGTC
>JACRCT010000519.1 GCA_016218885.1 Deltaproteobacteria bacterium
AAGGTCATCATCGAGGACGGGGCTCACTTCAACGGCTCGATCGAGATGGACGTGCGGCTCCCCGAAGACCTCGAATCCTCCAAGCGCTGACCCGCCTCATCCACCTTCTTTCTACGCGACACTGAGGAGACCATGGCGAACACGGTCATCGGCAGCAGCATCATGATCGACGGCGAGATCTCGGGGGACGAGGACCTCGTCATCCAGGGGACCGTCAAGGGCAAGATCGCGGTCAAGGAGAGCCTCTTCGTCGAGTCCAGCGGCACGGTCGAGGCGGACATCGAGACCCAGAACGTGGAGATCGCCGGAAAGGTCACCGGCAACATCCTGGCGAGCGACAAGGTCGAGCTCAAGTCCGATTGTCGTGTGGTGGGAGATATCAAGGCCCCGCGCATCCTGATCGCCGACGGCGCCAGCTTCAAGGGTAACGTCGACATGGACGTGGCCAAGAAGTAGCGCCTGGGAAGCCCATCTGACCGGGTGGTCCTTTGCCGCCCGAGGAAAACTGCATGGCCATTCAAGCCAAGGAGCTGTCCGCCCAGGTCGAGAGCACCGTGATCGGCGAGTCGATCCTCGTCAACGGCAAGCTCGAGGGCGACGAGGACCTCACCGTGCGCGGGCGGGTCCACGGCTCGATCACCCTCACCAAGACGCTCATCGTCGAGCCGAGCGGCGTGGTGAAGGCCGATGCCCGCGTGCGAAACGCCATCGTCTCCGGGGTGGTGGTGGGCAACATCACTGCCAGCGAGAGCGTGCACCTGACCAAGGAAGGCCGCATGGTCGGGGACATCGCCGCTCCGCGCGTCATCATCGTCGAGGGCGCGGCGTTCCGTGGCCACGTCGACATGGGGGTCGTCGCCGAGCCCAAGCTCGGGGAGCGAACCTCTCGCCCACAGGTGGCTCCGGTGAGCGCCCGCCCGCAAATGGCGCCGCCCGCTGCCGTCCGGCCGATGGTTCGGCCGGTCCCGCCTCGGCCGCCCCTGCCCGCGCCCCCACGCGTCGAGAGCCGTCCGCCCGCGCCGCCTCCGCCTCCGCCCCCGCCGGCAGCGAAGCCCGCCGCGGCGGATTCGCCCGTGAACGACGTTGTGACGGTGGGGATGGGCAAGAAGAAGGTGGTCGTCAAGCGCAAGAAGTAGCCTTGCGCGAGGAGCGAGACGGTGGCCGAGGAAATCAGCGAGAACGGCGTGCCGGCGCCTGAGAGCCTGGGCACTTCCGAGCCCTCGGCCGCCATCCTTCTGCCCGCCGAGCCGGTCTCAAGTCTGTCCGACGAGGTCGTCGCCACCGCTTCCTCCGCGGAGGAGATTGCGCAGGCCTTCGACCCGGATCTGGTGGAGGATGAGCCGCAAGGCGGTGCCGAGCCTGAGGTCGCCGCGGACGCTGAAGAGCCGGCGGAGCCAGAGGGTGGAGCGGACCCCGACTCCCAGGACTCCGACCCGGATCGCGAAGCGCAGCCCGAAGGCGAGGTAGGAGAGGCGGAGGACCCGCCCCGCGAGTCGAAGCCCGGGGCGCTGGCCTTGCTCAAGCTCGAGAAGGTGGACGAGGACACCTCCTGCCAGATCCGACCGGTCGGTGAGGTGGACTCGCTCGCCACCTCGATGGCGCGGCTCGGCCAGCTCTTTCCCGTCGACCTGTGGTTGCGGCCCCCCGATCGCTTCCAGATCATCTGTGGCTTCCGGCGCATCGCCGCGCTGCGCCTGCTCAAGCGCGAGCGGGTCCTGGCGCGGGTGCATACCGACATCTCCGATGAGGATGCGCTGCGCATCGCGCTCGCCGACGCCCTGGAGCACCAGGGGGCGAGCCGCGAGGAGCTCGAGGCGCTCCGGGCCCGTTTGGAGGCCGAGCATCGTCTCGTGCCCGCGGTGAAGGAGGCGCTGGATCGCGTCCTTTCGCCCGTCGAGGAGTCGCTCGGGCCCGAGATGGTCGAGAACGCCGAGGAGGAGGTGGACCTCGACGAGCTCTCGCAGGACATCACCAAGCGCCTGGCGACCATCAACCAGGACTTGGCGCTCGTGGCCGAGCTGTGGAGCGCGATGGAGCCCGGGCTGCGCCGGGCCCTGCTCGAGCAGCTCGCCTACCCTGAGCAGCTCTCCGCCTATCTGAGGAGCCTGTGACCCGTTGCGGCCAGGGTCACCGCGGCGCGCTCTGCGTCGCCGCCCTCGCCATGGGTCTGTGTGGTTGCGCCAGCATGCTGCGTCCCCCACGGGAGGGCGCACCGGCGCCCTCCAAGGTCGGCGACCGTGAGCTCGAGCAGCGCTACCAGTCCACGTTGGCGCGCTGGACTCGGCACGCCGAGATCTACGATGGACTCGACAGCCGCGCGTTCGTCGCCGCGACCTTCCACTCCATGAGCTTTCGCGAGGCGCGGGTGGCGCGGACCACCGCTTTCTTCGCCTTGCCACCCGCGGAATCTCAGGCACTGCTCGCCGTCGAGCGCCAGGGACACACAGAGGCGCTGGAGCTGCTGCTGGGGATGTCCGCCAACGAGCGACGCTTCGACGACCTCGCTCGGCCGGGGAGCATGTGGCGGCTGGCGCTGGTGTCGAGCGCGGGCGAGGTGCTGCCGCTCTCGATCGATCGCTTGCCGCGCCCGGACCCGAACCTGACGGGGCTCTACCCCTATCTTGGGCCCTTCTGGACGGCCTACCGCGTACTCTTCCCCCGCACCTTCGCCAACGGCGCGCAGGTCCTGCCGCAGCAGGCTCAGACCTTCGTGGTGCGTCTGGCCAGCAGCCTGGGGCGGGTCGAGCTGGGCTTCGAGCTGGAGGCGCCGATGGCGGGCGCCACGGTTTGGCCCTGACGGTTTCGCGCGAAGGTGGTGTCCGCTTGTCGCACAAGGCCGCTCCGCTCTGGACGCGCCTGCTCGCGGTCGCGCCCCAAGAGGCCCCTCGGGTCGTGCCGGCCGCGGCGTTCCAGCTCTCATTCGTCGCCGGCGTCGGGGTGCTCAAGGTGGTGGCCAGTGCGCTCGTGGTCGCGCGCTTCGAGACCCAAACGCTGCCTTGGCTCTACCTGGGCGCCGCGCTCGCCGCGAGCCTCGCCGCCGCCGCCGACGCGGCGCTTCGGCGCGAACCTGCTCCACCCCGCACCTCGCTGCTGATTTCCGCCGCTGTCACAGTGGCGCTGGGGCTGGGCGCGGCCTT
This sequence comes from Deltaproteobacteria bacterium, assembly GCA_016218885.1. GTDB lineage: Bacteria > Myxococcota > Myxococcia > Myxococcales > UBA5297 > JACRCT01. The sequence goes on from JACRCT010000519.1 coordinate 3,138, forward strand.
CTCGAGCAAGTGGGCAGTTGCGGGGCTCTACGTGTTCGCCGAAGCCTATGCCACGGTCAGCTCGGTCCGCTTCTGGGCGAGCATGGGCGAAGCCTTCGATCCCCGAGAGAGCAAACGCCTGTTCGGCGTCATCGGCGGCTTCGGGATGGCGGGGATGATCCTCGGCGGGTTGCTGGGCAGCCTGGGAGCAGTGGTGGGTGCCTTGCCCGCGCTCTCGTTCTCGCTGCTCTCGATGGGGGCGTGCGCCGCGCTCTCCGAGGTGCTGCGGCGCCGGGCCGCGCCCCGCCCGGTGGCGAGGTCGGTCTCCGTCCTGGAGATGCCCGCGGCAGCGGCGCCGGCGCGGCGCAGCTTCTTTTGCGTCGAGGACCTTGCGCAGGCGGTTCGAAAGGACCGCTATCTGCGCCTTCTGGCCGTCTTCGCGGCGCTGGCGGCGATGCTCACCGTGATGAGCGACTTCCTCTTTCGGGTCTCGGCGCAAGGCGCGGACGAGGACGAGCTGGCGGCGATCTTCGGGGGATCGAACCTGGTCCTGGGCGTGTGCGCGATGGGCTTCCAGCTCTTCGCCGCCGGGCGCGTCCTCTCTCGCTTCGGAGTCTTCCGCTACCTCGGGATGGTCCCGGTGGGCACCGTTGGCGTGGGCCTGGCCTGTGCGGCCTGGCCGAGCCTGGGCTCGGCCTTCGCGCTCAAGGTGGTGGAGAGCCTGGGCTCCTTGTCGCTGCAGCCGACCGGAATGCAGCTGCTCTATGCGCCTCTGGCCGACGACATCCGGGTCCCGGCGCGGGCATGGGTCGATGGCCTGGTGAAGAAGGGTGGGGCGGTGTTGGGAGGGCTGGCCCTGCTCGCCTTGAGCCCCTACCTGGGCCGCAGCGCGCTGGCCCTGGCGGTCGTCTGCGCCTCGGTGCTGGTCGTCGGCGTGCTGCTCGCGCTCAGGCGCGCCTATGTGGCGCAGATCGACGCGCGCCTCACCAGCGTGCGCTGGGGCGAGGCGATGGCGCTGGACGCCGAGTCCCGCGCCATCCTCTTGCAGCGGCTGGCAGACCGGGACCCGGCACGCGTGCTCATGGCGGCGGACCTGCTCGCCGCGCACCGGGCGAGCCCGGCCGAGCCCTGGGTGCGGATGCTGCTGGCGCACCCCGGCGAGCGCGTGCGCACCCGCGGCGTGAAGCTGGCCGCGGAGCTGGGGCTCAGGACGCTGGTGCCCAAGCTGCGGTCGATCGCGGGCGCGGACGTTCGCCGCCCGCGCGATGAGGCGGTCTTCGCGCTGGCCAGGCTCGATCCCGACGTCGAGGAGTTCCTGGTGCCCTTCGTGGGCGCGGCCGACCCCGGTCTGCGGGGGGCGGCCATCGCCGCGCTTCTGCCTGCCGAGCACGCACGGGGTGGACCACCGGGAACGGCGGCGCGAGCGCTGGAGCGCATGCTCGCCGCGCGTGCCGATGCCTCGCCCGCCGAGCGCAGGGAGCTGGCGCGGCTTCTGGGCAGGCTCGCCGGCACGCCGTGGACCGCTGCGCTCGCCTCCTTGCTCGATGATCCCGACCCCTCGGTGCGCCGGCTGGCGGCGATCTCCGCCGGTGAGTGCGGCCGGCTCGACCTGGCTGGGCGGCTGCTGGACATGCTGGCCGACCGCGGGCTGCGCCGCGACGCGCGCCAGGCGCTGGCGTCGATGGGGGACGCCATCTCCGGGCTGGTGGAGGAGGCGCTCGGCGACCGGTCCCGTCCGGAGCGTGTCCGAAGCGAGCTGCCGCGGCTCTTGCGGTACGTCGGCACGGCGCGGGCCGCGCAGATCCTGCTGGCGGCGAGCCCCGGCGACGACCCGGTCCTGAGCTCCCGCGTGGCCGTCGCCCTCTCGCGCCTGCGCCGCAGCCATGATGACCTGGTCTTCGACCGCGCCCGGGTCCTGGCCGCGGTGGGGTGGCGCATCGAGGCCTATCTGCGTGGCCTGCCCGTGTTCCTCGATTTGAGGCGAGGCCTCGGTGAGCGGGCGATCCTCGTGCGCGCGCTGGGCGATCGGCTCGATCGGGGGATGGAGATCGTCTTTCGCCTCCTGGGGCTGGTCTTCGCTCAGCGCAGCGTCATGAACGTCCACAACCGCTTCGTGAGCGGTGACGCGCGCAGCCGGGCCTACGCCCTCGAGCTGTTCGAGCATCTGGTGGACGAGGGGACGCGAGCTCGGCTGCTCCCGGTGCTCGAGCGCTGGCATCGGCTGCCCATCGAGGAGGGTGAGGCCGAGCGCGTCCCTGCGCGGCTGATGGAGCTCGCGGCCTCGCCCGATCCGGTGCTCCAGGCGTGTGCCCTGCACACGGCCAGGGTCGAGAGGCGCGAGGCGGCAGTCTCGATGGAGGGGCGAGTCGTCCCCGAGGAGGGCGCGGTGAGCGAGAACGTGGTGGAGAAGGTCTTCCTCCTCGAGGGGGTGAGCATCTTCGAGAAGAGCACCGTCGACGACCTGACGGCCCTGGCCGCCATCGCCCACGAGCGGCGCTTTCCGGCCGGCACGTCGATCTATCGGGAGAACGACCCCGGCGACGCGCTCTACGTGATCGTCGAAGGCAAGGTGGCGACCGAGAAGGAGGGAAAGCCGCTCATCACGCTCGGGGCCAAGGAGGCTTTCGGCGAGCTCTCGCTCCTCGATGGCCATCCTCGCCCCGCTGCGGCCCGCGCGCTGGAAGCGACCCGGGCACTGGTCCTCGACCGCCAGGATTTTCTCGACCTCCTCGCTGATCGCCCGGAGCTGCTGCAGGGGCTCTTCGCGGTGCTCACCCGGCAGATGAGGCAGGTCCTGGAGATCGCCGCGGCCCATGGCGAGGGCAGTGCTAGCCAGGCCACGCAGGCGGTGGGGACAAAGAGAGCGGGATGAGCCGGGCTCAGCCTGTCGTCGGGGCACCCTGTCTTCCACCTCCCGCGGCCTCTCGTGCCGGCAGCCGGCGATCAGGAGCTACTGACGGTCGGCGACTCGTGAGGAGAAGCCAGTACAGGCCCAGACCTCCAGGCCGCCTCT
>JACRCT010000512.1 GCA_016218885.1 Deltaproteobacteria bacterium
CGCCCTGAAAGGCGAGCTCGAGCCGTCCGCCCCGCTCGGCCATGGGGACGCAGAAGGCCACGACCGTGGTGACCGCGATGAGCAGGGTCTTGGGGCGATTGAGCAGGCCGCGCCGCCACTCCACGACGGACTTGCCCATCCATACCGCCAGCAGGAGCCCGAAGGCCGTCCACACCGCCCAGTAGGTCGCGGGGACGAGCAGGAAGCGAGGGATCAGGATCAGCGTGTCCCCCAGCGAGAACTCGCCGTGCACGAGCTTGTAGGCGGCGATGGGATAGATGCAGGTGAAGAGGAGCCCGTAGTCGACCCAGCGCGACCAGCGCGGCTCGGGGTGACCGACGCGCTTGCGGTAGACGTCGGACAGATAGGCGTTCTGCTGCAACACGTGCAGCGATGCCATGAAGATGAAGACGCTCATCAGGATCTGGTGGTTGGTGACGGCCAGATAGCAGACGAGCGCGGGGACGAGGATGGCTGCGGCGATGAGCACCAGCCGATGGGAGCGACGGAATCGGCTGTCGAGATAGGTCGCGGTATAGGTCGAGAAGAGGTGCGGTCCCCCGATGACCGCGGTGACGCCGAGGTTGATGACCGTCGACGAGACCCCGGCCCACACCGCAATCAAGATCGCCGGGACGACCAGCGCGCTGCCCACGAGCCAGCCCAGGTCCCAGCCTCGACCGTTGATCCATCCTCGGGGCGCGGACGCGACCGCGGCCTCCCGTTGCCACACGTAGCTCGGTAGATCCACGGCCCCTCCCGATGTTCTGTGGGATGACTCCGTGCCCACCGGCAGCGGCCCGCAGCCCCTCCCCATCCGCCCGTGTCCAACGTTGCGCACTCACCTGGTTGGGAGGAAAGGGCGGCTCTTCCGGTAGGCGTTCACGCGCTCGGGTCCTACCCGGGGGTGGCCGTGCCGGGCGCCGCTGCTCTATGGTCCGCGAGGCCCGCGCGATCACTGGGCGGAGCAGGAGGGCCGATGTCAGTGTCCAGCGTGCGATTCGTGGTCCTGAAGTTCGGCGGCACCTCGGTGGCCACGGCCGAGCGATGGCGCACCATCCTCGAGCAGGCGCGCGAGCGCATCGAGCGCGAGGGGCTCAAGCCGGTGGTCGTCTGCTCTGCCGTCAGCAAGATGACCGATCTGCTCGGCCGCCTGGTGGGCGAGGCGACGATCGGCCGGCACGCTCCCCTCTTGTCTAAGGTGCGCGAGCTCCACGCCGAGCTGGCGCGGGGCCTGGGCGTCGACCTCGAGGCGGCGGCCGGGGCGGAGCTGGCAGAGCTGGAGCGGCTGGCCCTGGGCGCGGGGCTCTTGCGCGACGGCGGCCCGCGGGTGCGCGCGCAGATCATGGCGATGGGCGAGATCCTCTCCACTCGCCTGGGCGCAGCCTTCCTGGCCCGCGAGGGCCTGCCCACGGCGTGGCTGGACGCGCGCACCTGCCTGGTCAGCGAGGCCGAGGAAAACCGCTCCGAGGCCCATCGGCTGCTCAACGCCACCGTCTCCGACGAGGCCGATCCGGCGCTCGCCGAGAGGCTGGCCAAGCTCCCCGAGCCCTGCGTGCTCACCCAGGGCTTCCTCGCGAGCGACCGCGAAGGCCAGACGGTGCTCTTGGGCCGCGGCGGCAGCGACACCTCGGCCGCGTACTTCGCCGCGAAGCTCGGCGCGGTGCGCTGCGAGATTTGGACGGACGTGCCCGGGCTCTTCACCGCCGATCCCCGGCTCATCCCCGCGGCGCTGCTGGTGCGCCAGGCGAGCTACGGCGAGGCCCAGGAGATCGCCTCGATGGGCGCGAAGGTCCTGCACCCGCGCTGCATCGCGCCCTGCCGTCGCCATCGCATCCCCATGGAGATCCGCTGGACCAACCGGCCCCGCGCCGAAGGCACGCACATCGTCGGCGGCGAGAAGGCGGGCTCGGGGCAGGTCAAGGCTCTGACCCACAAGAAGGGCGTGCTCCTGGTCTCGATGGAGACGCAAGGCATGTGGCAGCAGGTCGGCTTCCTCGCCAACGTCTTCGCCTGCTTCAAGGCCCGTGGGCTCTCGGTGGACCTGGTCTCGACGAGCGAGATGAACGTCACCGCCTCGCTCGACGGCTCGGCCAACATGCTCGACGACGCCACGCTCGAAGGGCTGCTCGCAGACCTGTCCAAGCACTGCCGGGCGAGGCTCATCCGCAGCTGCGCCGCGGTCTCGCTGGTGGGGCGTCACCTGCGGGCGCTGCTGCCCCGTCTCGGCTCGGCGCTCGCAGCCTTCGAGGACCAGCCCATCCACCTGGTCTCACAGGCGGCGAGCGACCTGAACCTCACCTTCGTCGTGGACGAGGATCAGGCCGATAGGCTCGTGCGTGAGCTGCACGGCCGGCTCTTCGACGCCAAGAAGCTCGCCGAGGAGACCTTCGGTCCCTCCTGGCGGGAGCTCTTGGCCGAGCAGGGTCCCACCCCCTGGCTCCCTGCCAACCGTCCGGCGTGGTGGAAGGAGCGACGCGAGCAGCTGCTGGCCCTGGCGCACGAGCGGGGCCCGATCTACGTGCTCGACCCGGACTCGGTGACCGAGGCCGCGGCGGCGCTGCAGGGCTTGCCGGTGGAGCGGGTCCTCTACGCGATGAAGGCCAATCCCCATCCGGGACTGCTGCGGCTGGTGGAGTCGCGGGGGCTGGGGTTCGACTGCGTCTCTCCGGGCGAGCTCGACAGGGTGCTGGAACTGTTTCCGCGGCTCGACCGCGCGCGGCTGCTCTTCACGCCCAACTTCGCGCCGCGGCATGAGTACGAGCGGGCGCTGGCGACCGGGGCCACGGTGACGGTGGACAACCTCTTCATCCTGGAGCGCTGGGGAGAGCTCCTGGCGGGCAAGGAGATCTTCCTGCGCGTCGACCCCGGCGCCGGGCGCGGGCACCACGACCACGTGCGCACCGCGGGCCCGCAGGCCAAGTTCGGCATCGCGCTGGCGGACCTGGAGCGCGCCGCGGCGCTGGCGCAGCGAGCGGGCACGAAGGTCGTCGGGCTGCACTCGCACCTGGGCTCGGGGATCCTCGAGCCCCAGAGCTGGGCCCAGGAAGCGCTGACCCTGGCGGAAGCGGCGACGCGGCGCTTCCCGGGAGTGCGCGTTCTCGATCTCGGCGGCGGCCTCGGCGTGCCCGAAACCCCCAGCCAGTCGGCGCTCGACCTGAAGGCGATGGGCCAATCGCTCGCGGCGGTGCGCGCGGCGCATCCCAGCTACCAGCTATGGATCGAGCCCGGACGTTTCCTGGTGGCTAGAGCGGGAGTGCTCCTCGCGCGGGTGACGCAGCTCAAGACCAAGGGCGAGGTGTCGTTCGTCGGCCTGGAGACGGGCATGAACTCGCTCTTGCGCCCCGCGCTCTACGGCGCGCACCACGAGATTGTGAACCTGACGCGGCTCGAGGCGCCGGCGGCGGTGACCGCGCACGTGGTCGGGCCGATCTGCGAGTCGGGAGACGTGCTCGGGCGCTCGCGGCGGCTGCCCGCCTGCGAGGAAGGGGACGTGCTGCTCATCGGGACCACCGGCGCCTACGGCCGGGCGATGGCCTCGAGCTACAACCTGCGCGAGCCGGCGCCGGAGGTGCTGCTGGACGCCTACCGCCCCGCATCAGCCGCGCGTGGGTCTCCCGGGCAAGTCGCGAAGGTATCGACCAGCTCAGGGACATAGGGGGCACCGTCGCGCGCCTCGACGTTCACACACACCACGGGGAGTGACCGGTCCGGCTCGCAACCCGCCTTGACGATGCTCGTGCCCTGGTAGACCTCGAGGCAGTCCATGTCGTGGCAGGGCCGGTACCAGGGGTAAAGAGACGAGTGGTAGTACCGATAGGTGAGCCCGTTCAGATCGAAGCTGACGGTGTCGATGGCATGGTTCCCTCCCCGGTCGTACTCGGCGTTCTCCGCGGCCGTGACGACGTTGCCAAGCGAGAGCCAGCCACCCTCGGTGCGATACACCATGCCCAGCGGCATGCCCCGGTTCTCGGTGGGGGTTGCCTGCACGTAGAAGAACCCGTGCAACGTCCCATCGTCCAGCGTGCACACATAGTCCAGGTCCTCGCAGGAAGTCGTGCCTCCAGCCCCAGCGGGGTCGGTGTTGGGCACGTCCCGCGCCTGGGGAACACGCAGGAGAAAGCCCCGCTCGTCACGAAAGCCACCCACGTCCCCGCCTGCGGGAGTGGAAGCATCGCGGCCGGAGGAGGCGTCCACCCCGGACGTTGCATCGGGTGCGCTCGATCCTGCATCAGGCCGGCCGGCGTCGGTCTCGGCGCCCGGCGCTTCGACGCATCCCAATAGGCAGGCGATCCCAAGAGCCGGCGCGAGAGCTCCAAAGCGAGGTGTCATCGTCTTCTCCACATCATGAGCAAGGGGTAGAGCCTGGAGTTCTCGGCGAGGCTGTATGGCGCGGCAGGCAGGAAGCTTCATTCTGCGGCAGACGCGCGGTCGGGACGAGACCAGCCGCCGCGACTCGTGTAGCCTAGCGCGCTCGTTTTCCCACGGAGCCCGCTGAACGGAGCCTGCCCATGAAAGCCTCACTCGCTCTCGCCTCGTGTTGCTTGCTGCTCGCCCTCTGCCTCGCTGCGGTTCCCGCCTGCTCGAGCAACGATGGCGCCGGCCTGGACGCACAGGTCGAAAGCTCGGACGCCGCCCAGGCTCTGGACGCCAGCTCCCTCCCGGACGACTCCGGCGTGCCGGACGCCCCGGATGCCACAGGTGCCGCTCCGGACGCCGGCGCCCCGGACGGCAACGTCCTCACCGGCGACCCACTCTCCGAGGCGGAGCTGATGCGCGTGACCAGCCAGCTCGCCTCCGAGGAGTTCGCAGGTCGGGACGAGGGCACCCCCGGCGGCGCCGCGGCACGCAGCTTCCTCATCCAGGAGATGCAGCGCTGCGGCATCGCCCCCGCGGTCTCGGGCAGCTACCTCCAGCCCATCACCACCGGGAACGGCACCAACATCCTGGGCGTCATCCCGGGCAGCGACGCGACGCTGTCGAGCCGGTACGTGGTCTTGAGCGCCCACTACGACCACCTGGGCGTCATCGGTGGCCAGACCTACAACGGCGCCTACGACAACGCGACCGCCGACGCCCTGGTCCTGGGCGTGGCCTGCACCTTCGCCCGCAACCCGCCCAAGCGATCCATCCTGGTGGCCTTCTGGGACGCCGAGGAGCCCCGGACCTTCCTCACCAACAAGATGGGCTCGGCGTTCTATGCCTCCAACCCGGTCATCCCCTTGGCCCAGACGGACGTGGCGGTGGTGCTCGATCTCATCGGAGAAGGGCTGTGGACGGGCTACCAGGGGCATTTCGTGTTCGGCGCCGAGCTGAGCCCCCAGACCCTGGCGGTGGTGGACGCCATCACGCCGCCGGCGGGGCTGCCGGTCTACCGCGCCGGGCTGCACCTCTTCGAGGAGACCGCGCAGGGCCACCTGCCGCTGAGCGACTACGACGCCTTCCGCAACAAGAACATCCCCATCCTCTTCTTCAGCGACGGCCAGAACCGCGTCTACCACACGCCGGAGGACGACGTGGACCTGGTCGACCGCCCCAAGCTCGTCAAGGAGGCCGTGTACCTGCTCCTGGTCACGCTGGGGCTCACCGATGCCGCCTCGTTCACTTTCACCTCGGGCAACGACTATCTGACCGACACCGTCACCATCGGGGTCATTCTCGACGACGCACTCGCGAGCGGCGGCATGGTCGACGTCCTTCAGCTCTCGGCGAGCACCCGCACCAAGCTCCAGGGGGATCGAACCAAGGTGACCGCCCTGCACGACAAGATCGCCGGCGGCGGAACACCGACCACCGCCGAAATTCGGTCGCTGCGCTTCGCAGGCCAGCGCGTGATGTGCCACGCCGGCGGCGCCTACTCCGAGTCGATCTGCAACTCGTTCTAGCTCCAGCCGTCGGAGCCCGACGACGCCGGCCGAAGGGAGCCCGCCCGTGGAGAAGCCCGCCCTGGAATTCGTGGAGTCCCCGTACTCCACCTCAGAGGTCGAGGAGCTGACGCGCCAGTTCCGCGAGCGCGGCTGGGTGATCCTGCCCGACGTGCTCAAGCGCGAGACCGTGGACCCCTTCGTACGGCAGCTCGAAAGCTTGATGGTCCACGTCGGGCACAAGTACTCCATTCCGGACGACTCGCCCCACTACCTCCACGCGGTCTTCGCGCCCCGTGGGCGACAGGTGCTGCCCTCCTCCCTCTCGCACTCGGTGGCCAAGCCGCTGCCGTCCCTGCACACCACCATCCTCGTCATCCAGACCAAGGGCGACGCCAGCGACATCCCCGAGTGGCACAAGGACCGCGAGCCTGACGGCATGGCGGGAGCGGAGTACCACTACCCCCTGGATGTCTTCCTGGCCTACTACTTCGAGGACATGACCGACGATCACGGGCCCACGCTGGTCATCCCCGGCTCCCACCGCGACGTCCGGATGACTCCGCAGACCCCGGGCGTCCCGGTGGACACCATCTACTGCCGCAAGCAGGACGCGCTGCTCATCGACCAGCGCACCTGGCACCGCGGCACGCCCCGCAAGGTCCCCGGCACGAGGTTCCTGTTCGTCTATGGCCTGTGCGCCATCCCCCACTTCTACGGCCCCACCTTCCACATGCCGCGCTCGCAGCGGCGCGCCTGGATGAACGCCTCTAGCACCCGGGAGCGCGTGTTCCTCGGCGGGCCCTTCGCTCCGCCCGACCAGGACACCTTGAAGCTGATGCAGGAGGAGCTGGAGACAGAGGGCAGGCCCGTGGTGACCTTCCCGCGCCAGACCTGATCCTTTTCGCGAGGAGGCCGGGCGGGCCGCACGCGGCCACGGGGAGTGGCTGCTCGCCTACGCCCCGGAAGGCTGCTGAGCAGGTGGCATGCCTGGCCGAATGACGGCCCTCGTCAGTAGTAGCCAATCGTCGGATCCAAGAACGTGTTGTCGCAGAAGTTGTTGCCGTTCTTTTCGACGATGAATTCGATGATCTGTCCCTGTGTGACCGCGACAGTGTCCATCAGGCTCTCGCCCAC
>JACRCT010000513.1 GCA_016218885.1 Deltaproteobacteria bacterium
GAGGATGCTCGACGCCACGCACGGCTTCATCGTCGGCGACGGCGGGCAGGTGCTCGTCAATCAGGGAAGCGGATGGGTCTCGGAGAAGATCGCCGGCATCAACGACGACCTGTCGGGAGTCTGGGCGCTGGACGCCACGCGCGCCTTCGCAGTGGGCGACAAAGGCCGCCTGCTGCGGCGCACGGCGATGGGCTGGAGCGCGCCCTCGAGCGGGACCACCGCGACCCTCAAGGACGTGGCCTTCGCCGATGACCTGAACGGCTGGATCGTGGGGGACGGGACGATCCTCGTCACCAGCGACGGCGGTCAGACCTGGCACCGGCAGGTGAGCCCCACCGGCTCGACGCTGCAATCGGTGGCACCGATCTCGACGGAGCTGGTCTTCGCCGCGGGGTCCTCGCGCAACGTGATCAAGACCACGCTCGGCGGGCGCTGATGGCGCCAGTCCGCCGATCGCATTGAGGCTGCAGACCTGCCGGCACAGTCCTAACGCCTTGAAAACAGGCCGGTTCGATCCTGCTCACTTCCGATCGATCGGAAGTGGGTTGGTTCCTACTCGCCGATGAACCTGGGCGGCCGCTTCTCGGCGAAGGCGGCGAGCCCCTCGAGCCGGTCCTTGGTCTTCAAGGTGCGCTCATAGAGCTCGAGCTCCAGGGCGAGCCCCTCGTCGAGAGGCAGGTCCAGCCCGCGATCGATGGCGTGCTTGGCAGTGGCCACGGCAAAGGGCCCGTTCCTGGCGACGGCCTGCGCGAGCAGCAAGGCCTCCTCGCGCGCCGTCCGGCGCTCGGCCATGCGATTGACGAGCCCCATGGAGTAGGCCTCCTCAGAGCTGATCTGCCGGCCGGTGAGGATGAGGTCCTTGGCGCGGCCTACCCCGATGAGCCGCGCGAGCCGCTGGGTCCCTCCCCCGCCGGGGATGATGCCCAGCGAGACCTCGGTGAGCCCAAAGCGAGCGGTGGGGGAAGCGACGCGAAGGTCGCAGGCGAGGGCAAGCTCGGTCCCGCCGCCGAGGGCAAATCCATTGACCGCGGCGATGAAGACCCGGTCGCTCTGCTCGAGGGCCCGCAGCGCCCGTCGCAGGCCGGAGAGGAACTCGCGGACCGCTTCCTCGCTCATCCCCCGGCGCTCCTTGAGGTCGGCGCCCGCGCAGAAGGCCCGGTCGCCGGCGCCGGTGAGGACTACGGCGACCAGCTCCGGGTCCTCGGAGGCGCGCTCGATCTGGGCGGTGAGCTCGGCGAGCAGCGCCTGGCTGATGGCGTTGCTCACCTCCGGGCGGCTCAGCGTCCACAGCTCCACGCGCTCTTGCCGCTCGACGAGGATCTCGGTCATGGTCTGCTCCGCTCGCAAGAACCGATGAGGTGTGTCAGGTCAGGGGGCCAGCGCCGTCCGCGGCAAGCGCGGCGCGCAGGAACTTGCCTGGCAGCTCACGGCCGATGAGCCGCTGGGCGAGCTTGCCAGCGGCGACGAGCCGCTGCATGTCGACACCCGTCTCGATGCCCATGCCCTCCAGCATGTACACCAGATCCTCGGTCGCGAGGTTGCCGGCAGCGCCAGGGGCATACGGACAGCCGCCCAGCCCGCCCACCGCGGCGTCGAAGGTGGTCAGCCCCATCTGCAGCCCCACCAGCACGTTGGCCAGCGCCGTGCCCCGGGTGTCGTGCATGTGCTGCGCGAGCTGCGGCGCAGGGATGCGCTTGAGCATCGCGCCGAGACTCTGCTCGGTCTGCCGTGGCGTGCCGACACCGATGGTGTCGCCCAGGGAGACCTGCTCGCAGCCCATCTCGATGAGGCTGGCGGCGGCGAACAGAGAGCGCTCCACGCTCACCGGCCCCTCGTATGGGCAGCCCCAGACGGTGGACACGTACCCGCGAACCCGCATCCCCAAGCGGCGCGCCTCGGCGCAGACGCTGCGGTAGCCGCCCAACGCCTCCTCCAGGCTCTTGTGGATGTTCTTCTGGGAGTGCGTCTGGGAGCTGGAGAGGAAGACGGCGACCGACTTCATCCCCGCCTCACGTGCGCGCTCCAGCCCCTTCTCGTTGGGGACGAGCGCGCTGAAGGCGACCCCTGGTGCCTTGGGCAGCTGACGGGCGAGCTCGTCGGCGTCGGCAAGCTGGGGGATCCAGCGGGGGGAGACGAAGCTCGTGACCTCGATGCGCTTCAGCCCCGTCACAGCCAGGGCGCGGATGAGCTCGAGCTTCTGGTCGACCCGGAGATGGGTACGCTCGTTCTGGAGCCCGTCACGGGGGCCGACTTCGTAGACGACCACTCGCTGAGGAAGCGGCTCGAGCATGGGCATGAAGTCACGGCGCAGCGGGCGCGCTTGCCCAATCCATAGCAGCGGTGGCCTCGCGCTGCCGCCCGACGTGTGCTCGGACCCATTCCACGATGGCCTGGGTAGAGGTCCCGGGCGTGAAGACCTCGGCGACTCCGAGGCGCTTGAGCTCGGGGATGTCGGCGTCCGGGACGATTCCCCCGCCGAAGACCAGGATCTCCGTGGCCCCGCGCTCGCGCAGCAGGTCGACCACCGCGGGAAAGAGCGTCAGGTGAGCTCCGCTCATCACCGACAGACCGATGGCGTCCACGTCCTCCTGGATAGCGGCAGCGACGATCATCTGCGGAGTCTGATGCAGACCGGTGTAGATGACCTCGAAGCCGGC
>JACRCT010000531.1 GCA_016218885.1 Deltaproteobacteria bacterium
AAGGGCCGCTCGCGGCCGACGGAGAACTTGATCATCTGGTTGAGGAACGAGCTCACGGTGACGGCCTCGATCACCAGCGCCGCGTCGGCCGGCGCCTGGCGCATTCGGCCGTCGAGGCCGCTGGCGAGGACCCCACCTGCCAACGTCAGCACCGGCAAGATGGCGAACGTGGTCAGGTCGCTGGCTCGGGAGGCGAGCCGGGTGTTGGACCATCCCAGCCCATCGCTCACCGCGTCGTCCAGGCTGTTCCTGGAACACCAGCGGCATGTCGCCGGGGCGAGCGAGTCCTTGGTGAGTTCGGTGGCGATCCAGCCCAAGCCTGTCGTAAAGATCACCGCTCCATCGATGCCCCAATCGACTTTGAGCTCGTCGCCGGGCGCGGGACGAGCTTGGCCCCAAGCGGCTTTGGGCAGGCACAGGAACAGCGCGACGAGTGTAGCCGTGCCGACAGATCGCATGGTCTGACAATAGCCGGCCGAAGGTCCGTGAGCGAGCCTTCAGCCGCGCGCGGCGGGAAGCCGCAAGGGTGGTGTAGGATGCGCGCCGATCGGAGCGGACGTCATGGCGAACCTCGTGGTGGTGGGCGCCCAATGGGGTGATGAGGGCAAGGGGAAGATCATCGACGTGCTCGCCGAGCGCGCGGACATCGTCGTGCGTTTCCAGGGGGGGCCCAACGCTGGGCATACCGTCGTTGTCGACGGGGTGCGGACGGTGCTGCATCTGCTGCCGTCGGGAGTGCTCCATCCGGGCAAGCGCTGCATCATCGGCAATGGCGTAGTGGTCGATCCCGCGGTGCTGGTGCAGGAGATTGACGCGGTGAAGGCGCAGGGCCTGCTCCGCGACGACGCGCAGCTGCTCATCAGCGAGAACGCGCACGTGATCATGCCCTGGCACCGGCTGCTCGACGCGCTCCGGGAGAGGGTGAGCGCCGGCAAGGCCATCGGCACGACCGGGCGCGGAATCGGGCCGGCCTACGAAGACAAGGCCGCCCGGCGTGGCGTCCGAATGCGCGATCTGCTCGACCGAACCCGTCTCTCGCGCCATGTGCTCGAGCGGCTGCCCTCCGCGGAGGAGGAGCTGCGGGGGCTCGCGCGCCAGCTCGGGGTGGAGGCCCCGGCGATGGACTCTACCGCCATCGTGGAAGACTACGCCGCCCTGGGGGCACGCCTGGTCCGCCACGTCGCGGATGCCTCGCTCTTTCTGGCCGAAGCGCTGCGGCAGCGCCGGGTCCTGCTGTTCGAGGGCGCCCAGGGGACGCTGCTCGATGTCGACCACGGCACCTATCCTTATGTGACCAGCTCGAACTCGGTCGCTGGCAACGCCGCTGTTGGCTCCGGGGTCGGCCCGACTGCCCTCCATGCCGTGGCGGGAGTGTCCAAGGCCTACACGACACGAGTGGGGGCGGGGCCGTTCCCCACGGAGCTGAAAGACGAGCTGGGCGAGCATCTCAGACAGGCGGGACACGAGTTCGGATCGACCACGGGACGTCCACGCCGTTGTGGCTGGCTCGACGCTCTGGTCCTGCGTCATGCTGCGAGGGTCAATGGCCTGGGCTCGCTCATGATCACCAAGCTGGACGTGCTCCGAGGCCTGCCGCTGGTGCGGATCGCCATCGCCTATCGCATCGGCGAGCGGGTGGTGCACGAGTTCCCTGGCCAGCTCGAGGATCTGGCTGCAGCCGAGCCGGTCTACGAGGACCTGCCGGGCTGGACTGAGGACCTGTCGCACGTCTCCCGGGTCGAGGATCTGCCGCCGACGGTTCGCGGATACCTGAAGCGCATCGAGCAGCTGTGCGAGGTGCCTGTCAGCTGCCTGAGCGTCGGGGCCGAGCGCAGCCAGACCCTCTTCACATTTGATCCGTTCTTGCCTGCCCGGCACCAGGAGGGTTGACTCCCGGCGCTAAGGCGGTAGGAAAGTGGAGAATGGCCGCATGGCGGGCAGGACCCGCCGAAGATGAATCAAGGAGACATTCCGTGCCCTCCCTCGCTCCGCTCCTCGCCGTCGCCCTCATGGCCGCGCCACCTCTGCCGCAGGCCGTGCAGGAGAAAGAGCGTGGCGAGCGCCTCGCCGCCAACGGCGACGCCGCCGGCGCTCGCGAGGCCTTTCAGAACGCGGTCAAGCTTTCCCCGGGATACGCCGCAGCCTTGAACGAGCTCGGCATCCTGTCGGTGAACGACGGCAAGCTCCCTGAGGCAGTGGAGTTCTTCCAGAGCGCGACCGTCTCCGACCCGGGCTTCGCGCTCGCCCAGAACAACCTGGGATTCACCTTGCGCAAGCTGGCGCGCTACTCCGAGGCCATCGCCGCATACAAGGCGTATGTCGCTCTTGAGACCCGGGACCCCGCCGGCTTCTTCGGGTTGGGCGAGGCGTACAAGGGCGCAGGTGAGAAGGCCAATGCGCTGAGCGCCTACGAGCGCTGCCTCGCGATCGCCACCGAAACCGACAACCCGAAGTTCGTTGCCAAGGCCCAGGTGGCGGCTGCTCCGCTGCACAAGGAGTTGGGGGTCACGGCTACGGCGCCAGCACAGCCGGCGGCCCAGCCCCAGCCGGTCGCGCAGCCAGCAGCACAGCCGCTCTCCCAACCTGCAGCGCAGCCCGTCGCTCCCGTGGCTCAGCCGGCGGTGCCGCCCACGACTCCACAGCCGGCTGCGCAGGTGCCCGCAGATCGCGTCGCCCTCGCCAGGCTGAAGGTCGAGGAGGGGCTCAAGGCTCGCTCGGAGGGTCGACAGCGCGACGCCCTCTTCGCACTCCAGGATGCGGCCAACGCCGACCCCAACAACGCTCAAGCCGTATTCGAACTCGGGAAAGCCTACGCCATCCTCAACTACTACCCCCAGGCCATTGAGCGTTGGCAGCGAGTGGTGTCGATGACGGTGGACGAGAGCATCAAGGCCGCCGCCCTGCAGAACATCGACAAGGCCCGCCAGAAGATGGGGGTGGCCCAGTCCCCATCTCAGCCTGCTGCGCAACCGGTGGCGCAATCAGACACGCAGCCCACATCGCAACCCGCCGCCCAGCCCGCAGCGCAGCCGGTCGCCCAGCCCGCAGCGCAGCCGGTCGCCCAGCCCGCAGTGCAGCCGGTTGCCCAGCCCGCAGCGCAGCCGGTCGCCCAGCCCGCAGTGCAGCCGGTTGCCCAGCCCGCAGCGCAGCCTGCGGCAGTGCCCGAGAAGCCGCTCCCACTGACGCCCGAGGCCCAGCAGGCCTACAACAGCGGTGTCCAGCTCTACGGACAACAGAAGTATGGCGACGCGCTCAGAGAGTTCGAGAAGGCAATCGCCGCGAAGGCCGACTTCGCACAGGCCTTCGCGGCCCGCGGGAGCGCCTACTTCGCGATGCGAGATTACGTGCGCGCCCTCAACGATTATGGCCAGGCGATGAGGTTGGATCGGGCGATGGCTTCTCCTCTGTTCGGGGTCGCCGAGTCGTACAACGCGTTGGGCCGCAAGGCCGATGCGCTGCCCTACTACCGGGCCTACGTGTCCTCCAAGGCGCCGGATGCCCAGGCCAACCTTCAGGAGATCTCCAGGCAGCGCATGGCGGAGATCGGTAGATAGTCAGCGGGCCATGATCCAGGCGGCGGCGGTGAAGACGGCTCCCGCGGCCGATGCCACTCCGACGATGGCCAGCTCGTAAGCCCTCCCCTTGGCGGTGCGGGGAGCCGGGGGAGCAGCGGCGCTGGGAGTTGGTGCGGAAAAATCTTGAGCCGAGCTGGCGGATTCCGATGGAGGGGAGGCGGGCAGAGCGCTGGGATTGGGCTTCCCGCAAGTGGCTTCGAAGAGAAGCTCGGTCTCGCCCATGCGGATCACCTCTCCGCCGAATAGCTCTCGCTCGAAGTCAACTTTTTCGTCGTTGACCGCTAGGCCGTTGGCGCTGGCCAGGTGCACGATCTTCGCGAGTCCCGAGCGCAAGACGAGCTTGGCATGGGTGCGGGAAGCAAGCGCGTCCCGGACACGCGCCGCAGCGCCGTCTCCCCGCCCCAGGAAGGTGGCCTCGTCGAGTAAGGTCAGCCGTTTTCCGCAGTCGCGGCCATTGAGCCAGACGAGAGAGGGCAGGCAAGAGCTGGCAGGCGCGCCGAGCGCACCGCCGAGCACCCCGCGGGCGAGCGCGGCCGTGCCGTCGGGCTGAGAAGAGGCAGGGGGCGACGGCTCGAGTCGGATTTCGAAGCCCTGAGCACTCAGCATCACCTGCGACCGCAGCAGCCATCGCTCGCCAGGCTTGAGCGATCGACTGCCTAGCTTGAGCCCTGCTGCGCGCGGGATGACGATGGCGCACTCGGCCGAAACCTCCAGGTCGAAAAGGCCGCGAGCAAGGCCGGTGAGCTTCAAGTCATCGCTGTCGCCGCCGCCACCAGTGACGAGCCCGGGCGGCACGGGCACCAAATGCTCAGACGCACTGGGAGACTTGATTCGAAGCGAGATCATGGCGCGCGCAGATGGAAGAGGCGTGCCGGCGAAAAATCTGCGAAAACAGGCGCTTCGCTGATCCTGAGCCGTGCCGGAGCGAGACGATCTTGTTCCGAGGCGACCCCTGGGAGGAGCCGATGGCTTTCGCG
>JACRCT010000532.1 GCA_016218885.1 Deltaproteobacteria bacterium
ACCTGACCCGTGCGGCCGATGAGGATGTTGTCGGGCTTGAAGTCACGGTGCACGACCCCGGCGGCGTGCGCCGCGGCGAGCCCGCGACCCGCGGCCAAGAAGACCTCCCGAGTCTCCCTCCAGGTTCGGGGCCGTTCGCGCAGCCACTTCCTCAACGAGCAGCCGTCCACGAGCTCCATGGCGATGAACAGCCGGCCCGCGGAGGACCCCATGTCGTGGACCACGACGATGTTCGGGTGCGAGAGCTGGGCGACGATCTGTGCCTCTCGCTGAAGCCGAGCGCGAGCCTGCTCGTGCACAGGGGGCTCGAACGCGTCGGCGCGCAGCAGCTTGAGAGCGATCTTGCGCTGGAGCTGAGGGTCGAAGGCCGAGTAGACCGCGCCCATCCCTCCCACGGCGATCAGGTCCCCGAGCACGTAGCGGTCGATCTTGTTGGGCACGGGCTCCGGGGCAACCGGATCCCCCAGGCGCGCTACCAGCTCCTCGCACTGGGCACAGGCCTCCAGATGCTCCTCGACGGCGTCTATCTGCGCGGGAGACAGCGTCCCCTCGACGAACTCAGCGAGAGTCTCTTCGTTTGGACAGGCCACGAGTCGATGCCGGCTCCGGCGCAGGGTTTGGGGGGCACATCTCGCGTGACGAGATCCAGTCGATGCGACAAATCAGACTATCTTGGCACCTAGGTCTCGAGCCACAGGGAAGCTTGGTCGATGAAGCCGATCACCGACCAGGCTCTTGCGTGCTGATACGTGATCAGGAGGCCACCTTGCTGCCAAGAGCCCTTGTCCTTGCCGGACCCATTGCGTTGCTGGGCGTCCTGGGTTGCCCATCGCCAGAAGTGAGCCTGCTCGACGCGGGCACACCGGACGCGAGCATCGAGGTGCGGGACGCTTCTGGTGAGCCCACCGAGCCAGACGGTGGCGAGCCCGCGAGGGACGCGGGTCTGCCGGCCCCGGACGCGAGCGAGCCGCAAGCGATCGACGCGGGGAGCTGCACGCCCGAGACGAAGCAGCTCTTCTGCGACCGCCACGGCTCGGAATGCGGGCCCACGGCAGGCTTCGACACGTGCGCCCGGCAGCGCACCGAGGATTGCGGTGACTGCGCAGAGCCTCTGAGCTGCCGCGAGAGCCGCTGCCGGGAGTGCCGTCCCGACTGCGCCGGCCGAACCTGCGGAGACGATGGATGCCGAGGCGCCTGCGGCACCTGTCCCTCCGGCACGTCCTGCCATCCAGAGAGGTTCGTGTGCACCAGCTGCATCGGGACCTGCGCGGGCAAGGCATGCGGCGATGACGGCTGTGGGGACAGCTGTGGTTCCTGTGCGCCGGGGGAGCAGTGCCATGCTGGACGGTGTGTGGCTGTGGCGCCGGTCAACGACGGGTGCGCTTCGGCCATCCCCCTGGTCCTCGACGCCTCGGGCTCGACTCGGATTCTGGTCGACACCACCCTCGCCACCGACTCGCACCTTTCGCCCTCATGCCAGAGCGGCGGCGGCGCGCCCGATGTCGTCTACTCCCTCACCCTCAGCGAGCCCTCCAACGTGTCGCTTGCCCTCGCGTCGCCCATGGCCGACGTGGTCCCCCTTCTCGCGGTAGACAAGGCGTGCCCCGCAGCACCGCAAGACGAGCTCTCTTGCAGGGCGGAGGGCTGGGGCCCCTACCTGGTCCTGGAGCGTATGGAGCCAGGAACCTACTACGTCTGGGTCGATGACGCCGCGCAGAGAAGCGGCCTGTTCGAGCTCTCGGCATCGGTCACTCCTGCCGAGCCGGCCCCCCCGGTCCCGACCAACGACGGCTGCAGCGGCGCCATCGCTCTTTCGCTCGATTCTTCGGGTTACGCCACGGTGGAGATGGACACCACCCTCGCCACCCGGGACTCGAGCTCTCCGGTGTGCATAGCGTTGCCCGACGTGGTCTACAGCTTGACGCTCTCGGCCGTGAGCAACGTCAAGATCCGATTGACTCCTCCGGTCATCGCCCGGCCGAGCCTCGCGGTTCTGGACAACTGCACCCCAGCACCCCCCAAGCCTGACGAGCTGCTCGCCTGTCAGCACACCGTTGTCTCTGGACAGCCGGCGGAGCTGACCTTGGAGGGTCTCGCGCCAGGAACCTACTTCGTTTGGGCTGGTGTGCAGACCGGTGTCTCCCGGCTCGACGTCCAGGTCGACGCGCCCCCAGAGCCTCCCGCGAACGACAGCTGCTCCGGAGCCGAGCCCATCGTGCTGGGCCCCACGGGCGAGGCCTTCATCCATGGCAGCACTCGGGCCGCGACCAACGGGCCTGGGACGCTCTTGTGCTACGCCCCGGGCCATGACGTCGTCTACTCGCTCGACCTGCCGGAAGCGAGCGACGTCGAGCTCCTGCTCATGCCGGCGCCGGGGATGCATGCCGCTCTCTATGCCAAGAGCGACTGCGTGCTGGACGACCCCTCCCGTGGGGGCGTGGCATGCGCGCGCTCTTCCTCCGAGAACGTGCCAGTGGCGCTCAATCTCCCGGCGGCAGGCCCCGGGCTGAGCTACCTCTGGATCGACGCGCTCGATTACGCCAGCGGAGGGGACTTCCTGCTTGCCGTCGCCACCAAGCCGCTGCACGTCCCGCCCAACGATACTTGCCGGACCGCCGAGCCCCTGTGCTTCACCAATGGTGTCGCCTCCGTGCACGGCAACTCGACCCTTGCACACGATGATCTGCCGGCCAGCTGTGCGTATGCGGAGACGAGCGCCGACGTCGTCTACGGCTTCACCATCGCCGAGGAGCGCTCCCTGATAGTGGAGGTGAACCCTCACGAAAGGGGCTTCGCGCTCAGCCTGCACAGCGATTGCTCTGGCAGGAGCACGAGCGAGCTCGCCTGCTCGAACGACGACGACGTCCTGAGTATCTCGCGCCTCGCCCCGGGAACCTATTACCTGGCCGTCGAGCGCAGCGCTGGGGAATTCGACCTGATGGTCAGGTTGGGCGCGCTGTATGAGGTCCCGACCAACGAGGATTGCGCTAGTGCTGCGCCACTCGTCTTCGATGGAAACGTCGCCCAAGTGAGCTCGACCACTCGGTGGGCGAACGCCGACATGCCAGGCTGCCTCTTCAACTGGCCGGAGCCCGACCTCGTCTGGCGTCTGCGCACCACCGAGCCCCACGCGATTCGAGCCGAGGTGGTGCCTCGGGATCTGACCGTCGGTCTGGAATCGCCAGACCTGTTCTGGCCGATCGTCTCCATTCGGACCGATTGCGCTCAAAGGCAGGACTTGGCGTGCGGATATGGGCACCAAGCCTTCACCGAGGCTTCGGTCCTGCTTCCGATGGCCCCGCCTGGGGAATATCTCGTTGTGGTGGAGGGGCTCGACGCTTCTCGTGCGGCGCGCGGGGACTTTGACCTCAAAGTCACCCTCGAGCCCCCGCAGCTGCCTCCGGCGAACATCCGCTGCAGCACGGCGGCCCCGCTCGATCTCTCCCAAGGTTTCGCCCGGGTGCACGGAACCACGATCGGAGCGCCCGATGCTGCTGTGCTCGCGAGATGCTACGACGGCCCGGGAGGGCCCACGACCATCCCGGGAAGTGCCGCGTACCAGTTCACGCTAGCGGCTCCGGCGAGAGTGAAGGCGAAGGTGAAGGCCACCAGCGGCTCGCTGGCTCCGGTGGTCTTTCTGCAGAGCACTTGTGGCAGTCAGACCGCCGACCTCAACAGGGTGGGCTGCGCCATCGATCAGGTTGGTACCGGCGAGGCGGTCGCCATCGGAAGCGAAGCCGCGCCGCTGCCACCCGGCACGTATTACGTTTGGATTGGGAGCTCTCCCTTGGATAGGGCGACCCAGGGCGAGTTTGACCTCGAGCTGGACATCCTCTCACCTGTGCCCAACGACTCCTGCGCCACCGCGATCTCCGTGAACCTTGCTCAGGTCGTGCAGGGCTCAACCTCGGGGGCCGAGAACGACTTCGGCAAGGGACCCTTCAGCCAGGCGTGCGAGCCGTGGCGGGACTGCCATGCGGGGGGTGCGAATTGCACCACGTGCATGGCTCCAGACGTGTTCTATCGCTTCCGTCCGCCCACCACCGGGAGCTACGAAGTGGAGCTCGCTACCGCTGCGTCCTTCAGTCGCCCGTCGCTCGCGGTCATTGACCGCTCCTGCGACATGCGTGGCGGAAGCTGTCAGGCCATGGCCGCTCCGCTGAGGGATGTTTGGGACCTGAAAGTCCCCTTCCATGGGGTCGCTGGGGAGGACGTCTGCTTGGTCGTCGACGGTTGCGATGTCGATTGGCACGCTCAATCCATGGGTGACTTCTCGCTGGTGGTGCGGCGGTTGGGCAACTGAATGCTTTGTAACTGCGCGATCGCCTAGTGGGATGTTCCCTTCGAGTCTGCCCGAGATACTCACAGAGTCCCAAAGGGTAGTATTCGACCGTCTGTCTTGCGAAAAGGCCGGCCTGCAAGAACCTCCAAGAAGGAGCGATTGATGAAGACAACGCTTGTCACCCATCTCGTCACGGTGGCCGCCCTGCTGGCTTCTGCAGGAGCCTGCTCCAGCCCAGAGGAACGCACCGAAGACGCGGGCACACCGGCCCTCGACTCAGGCGAGGTCTTCACCTCGGACGCCAGCTTTGCTAGGGACGTGGGATCGGAGAGACCGGATGCCGCGGGCTTCGCCGATGGAGGAGCCGACGCGTCACTGGCTCCCCCTGCCTTCACCCTGCATGCGCCAGAAGAGCGGACGGTCACTTGCGACAACGGTGATGTCGCGGCGTTCACCGACGTGGATTATGTCTGCCGTCTGGAGCATCGGTTTCTCAACGGATACGTCTACGTCCGGGCCACCGCCACCGACTGCTATTCCTCCAGGTGGCCCATTTACACATCGGAGGTGCAGGTCTCGGAGAACGGCGTGGCGTCCTTCGCTGACGGCTACTACGACTACATTCCCAATCACCACCATCAATACATCCACGTGGAATGGCAGGGGCACTGCCTCGAGCTTTGGACTGTCGCCAGCACCCTCGAAGGCCCATGCTTGCCGTTCGATTGTGCGGTGGTCGTGAGCTGCACGACCCCTCCCCAGTGGCTGGAAAACGGGTGCGGGTCGGACCGCTCCATCCCCGCCTCTTGCCAGCTCGTCAAAGCCGACGGGACGCTCGGCGCCTTTCCCGAAGGCCCTTCTGTCTGCAATTGAAGCGGCTCTCCGGAGGTGGGTGCCAACCTGAACAGGAACCGAGAATTCCCGATCTCCCCGAGCGCAGGGGCGAGCAGCGCGAGCCCCGGAGTCGAGTGGCCCCTCGACTCCGCTCCCACCGCTGCGCGGCGGGAGCTACGCTCGGGGTGACCGGATTCCTTGTGTTCGATGTTCAGGATGGCATCCACTCCCGGCTCTCCTCG
>JACRCT010000535.1 GCA_016218885.1 Deltaproteobacteria bacterium
CATCGTCGCCGGCTTCCCCGCGGAGAGGCTCAACCGGCTGACCAAGGTCGGACGCGCAGCCGACGTGATCTGCGAGCAGGGCCACGAGCTCGGCGCCGACCTCATCGTCCTCGGGGCGCGCGGGATGGGCGCCGGGGGCCGGCTGCTGCTCGGCTCGGTGAGCGACCGCGTGACCCACCAGGCCGCCCGGCCCGTCACGATCATCCACTGACCCCAAGAGCCCTTTCCGGGTCGGCCCCGGGATGTAGGGCATGAAGCCGGTGCTGGTACTGCTGTTGGTGCTCGCCAGCGGGACGACCTGCGCGGCACCCGACCCCTGGGCCCCGCGGCACCCGACCCGGTCGACCCTGCCGTCGCGGGGCTTCGAGGCCTCGCGCGGCAGCTCCAGCCGCTCATCGACTCGGGGCGGGCGCAGCGTGCGGACGGCCTAGTAGTGATGAAGGCCCTCGTAGAGGCGGGCCTCGCCCAGGACCGGCTCAGCGCCGCAGCCATGGCCGCGAAGAAGGCGCCCCCAGCGTATGCTTGGCTTTGAGCGAGAAGGGTGGTTCGCCGTCCCGCTGTGCGACGCCCATGCACCGCGGTGCGACGCCCCACCTGCTCATCCCACCCCGTCGCCCTCCGGCAGTTGAAAAAGCAGTGCTCCGCGCCCTCCGCGGCTCCGCGGTTCCCGGGAAGTCTTTGCCGTTCTGCGCAAGGGAGAGCGATGCCGGACTGCTCCGGGCGCGGTCTAATCGCTTGAATCTCCTAGCCTAATAGCCCATCCGCGGAGCGGCTCCGGCGTTGTCTTGGAGGGTCGCCGCGCGTATAGCAGGGACATCGGGCGTGGCTCGAAACGCTGCCAGGTGGCCCGGAGCATCGGGGGGCCAGGCAGCCTTCTCCTTGGAGACAGCACCATGGAGAGCAGGCCTCTGTTGGGCGACGAAGCCGTCGCCCTGGGCGCCATCCACGCCGGCCTCAGCGGCGCCTTCTCGTACCCCTGCACCCCCGCCACCGAGATATACGAGTTCGACGAGCGCGAGACCGACGGCGGCCCGCCCGCCTCCGAGGGCGGCGTCCACCACTCCTGGTCGGCCAACGAGAAGGTCGCCTACGAGGAGGCGCTCGGCATGAGCTACGCCGGCCGCCGCGCGCTCGTCTCCTTCAAGCACGTGGGCCTCAACGTCGCCGCCGACCCGTTCATGAACTCCGGCGTCACCGGCGTCGACGGCGGCTTCGTGGTCGCCTCCGCCGACGATCCCGGGATGCACTCCAGCCAGAACGAGCAGGACAGCCGCATCTACGCGAGCTTCGCGCTCATCCCCTGCCTCGAGCCGGCCGACGGGCAGGAGGCGTACGACATGACCCGCGAGGCCTACGCGGTCTCCGAGCGGCTGAAGCTCCCCGTCATGGTGCGGCTGGTCACGCGGCTCGCCCACAGCCGCAGCGGCGTGAAGGTGGGCCCGCGGCGGAAGGCCAACCCGCTCGCCCCCGCCGCCGACCCCCGGCACTGGACCCTGCTGCCCTCCAACGCCCGGAAGCTCTACCGATCGCTCACCGAGAAGCAGGCCGAGCTGCTGCGCTGGTCGGAGGAGTCCGCCTTCAACGTCCTCCGCCTCGAGGGCGCGGGCCGGCTCGGGGTCATCGCCTGCGGCGTCGCCCGCAACTACTTCCTCGAGAACTACGCGCCGGGTCAGGCGCTCCCGCCGCACCTGAAGATCGGCGCGTACCCCATCCCCGTGGCGCTGGTGGCGAAGCTGCTCGACGCGGTCGACGAGGTGCTGGTGCTCGAGGACGGCTACCCCTACGTCGAGAGCGCGCTGCGCGGCCTGCTCGACAACCCGCGCGGCAAGCGGATCCGCGGCCGCGCCGACGGGGCCGTGCCGCGGACCGGGGAGCTGACGCCGGACCTCGCCCGCGCCGCGCTGGGCCTCCCGCCCCGAGCGCATCAGGTGGCCCCGGCCCCGCACCTCCCGGCGCGCATCCCGCAGCTGTGCGACGGCTGCCCGCACATCGACAGCTACAACATCATCAAGGTCGTGCTCGACGCCGACCCGGAGGCGCGCGTCTTCAGCGACATCGGCTGCTACACCCTGTCGGCCTACAAGCCCTACGAGGCCTGCCACGCCTGCGTGGACATGGGCGCCTCGATCAGCATGGCGATGGGCGCCGCGGCCGCCGGGATGCACCCGGTCATCGCCACCATCGGCGACTCGACCTTCGTGCACTCCGGGATGACCGGCCTGGTGGGCGCGGCCAAGCAGAACCTGAACATGACCGTCTTCATCCTGGACAACGGCACCACGGGGATGACCGGCGGGCAGGAGAGCATGGCTGGGGGCGAGAAGCTGGCCGCCATCGCCAGGGGGCTGGGCGTGCACCCCGACCACGTCCACCTCGTCACCCCGCACCGCAAGCACCACGAGGCCAACGTCGGGCTGCTCAAGCGCGAGCTCGCCTACAAGGGGCTCTCGGTCATCATCCCCGTCCGGGAGTGCGTGGTGACGGCGAGGAGAGCGTAGGGAGACGACGAACAGGGAGACACGGAGGCCACGGAGCGGAGACGGCTTTCTCAAAGCAACTCGGACGCGACACCCGGCGGCGGCGAACCCGCGCTGAGGATCCAGTGAGGCCGCGAGGCCCAAAGGAGCTGCACCATGGAGACCAACATCATCCTCGCGGGCGTGGGCGGGCAGGGCATCCTGTCCATCTCGTTCGTGATCGACACCGCGGCGCTCGCGCAGGGCCTGCAGTTCAAGCAGTCCGAGGTCCACGGCATGAGCCAGCGCGGCGGCGAGGTGCAGTCGCACCTGCGGGTCTGCGACCGGCCCATCCACTCCGACCTCATCCCCAAGGGCGCCGCCACGCTGGTGCTTTCGGTCGAGCCGCTTGAGAGCCTGCGTTACGTCGAGTACCTCTCGCCCACGGGGACGGTCGTCGCCAGCGTCGATCCCTTCGACAACCTCCCGGACTACCCCGACCTCGAGCGGATCCTGGACGCCATCGCGGCGCTGCCGAGCCACTCCCTGCTCCACACCGAGCGCCTGGCCAGGGAGGCCGGGAGCGCCAAGGCGCAGAACATGGTGCTGCTCGGCGCCGCCAGCCCCTACCTCGGCATCGAGGAGGAGCTGATCGAGGGCGCCATCGGCAAGGCCTTCGCGGCCAAGGGCGACAAGGTGCAGCGGACCAACGTGGACGCCTTC
>JACRCT010000536.1 GCA_016218885.1 Deltaproteobacteria bacterium
ACCGCGAGCTGGCGCTCTACAGCGAGACCCTGGCCGGCAAGCCGCAGATCGTCGCCGCCAACAAGGTCGACCTGCCCGACGCCCGCGCGCGCGCCAAGAAGCTCGCCACCGCCCTCAAGCGCAAGAAGGTCCCCGTTTTCCTCGTCTCGTCGGCCACCGGCGAAGGCGTTTCCGAGCTGATGGACGCAGTCGCCGAGCGCATCTTCGCTGGTCGGTGAGCAGCCTCCTCGCTTCACCCAAGCCGCCTTCCTCGCCTTCGCGCTCGTCGAACGAGCTCGCCTGGGCTTGGTCCTGCTTTTCGCGACCCGTTGCGAAGGCCTCCTGAGCAACAGCTCTGGGGGCCAGCCGGCGTCAGCCGCCTTCGCGCACACGGCCCGGGGGCTTTGGCCCTGAGTCGCATTGGTCGGGTTGGTCCCATGGGACGCACCAGACGCACCGGTGAGCCCAGCGTCGCGAGAAGTCCACGTCGTGATGCAACCGCTCCAGCGAGCCCTCGTCCTTCTCAGCGAGACGTCACCTCACCCGCTCTGAGCCGAGGACATCATGACTGCCATTGCCTGCTTGCGCCCACTCATCGCTCCGCTCTGCGCGCTGGGGCTCCTCGGAGCCTGGGCCTGCGGACCGGTCGACTGCGACCCCACCAGCTGCCCGAACGGATGCTGCTCCGCGGACGGAAAGTGCTTGGTCCCCGAGTTCTACGACAGCTGGAATCTCGACCGCTACTGCGGCGTCGGCGGCCGGGCCTGCGATGACTGTTCGGCACGGGGCCTGTCCTGTGCCAGCGGTGTCTGCGCCTCCAAGTGCAACCCGACGAACTGCGACGGCTGCTGCGACGGCGATACCTGCCGCTCGGAATCCAACGCCAGCTGCGGAACAGGCGGCGTCGTCTGCAAGACCTGTCGCCAGAGCGAGAAGTGCTCGGACGGTGCGTGCGTCTCTTGCCGCGGCTATGGCGCGTACTGCTCCTACGACTCGCAGTGTTGCAGCAGCAGCGGCTGCTCCAGCTACGACGACACCTGCTACTGACCCCTTCCTCTTTTCCTCCCTTTCATTTTCGAGGCACCACCCAATGGGTACCCACGCCTGCGCAGTCTCTCGCTGGATCTTCTCGCTCTACGCACTTCTCTTCCTGGTCGCCTTCTCTCCGGCCAGCGTCTACGCCGCCGGCTGGGAGAAGAGCTTCACTCACGCCACGCTCGCGACCTATCCCATCGGTGACAACGCCGCGGTGATCGTCGTGGTCGCCTCGGACTCGCCCGAGGCCCGCGCCGCTTCCCTGGCGCTCATCGAGGCTTTGCGCGCCTCGGGAAAGACGCGGCTGGTCATGAACGACTCCTCGCTGGGCTCGTTGGTCGGGCAGAGCGACGCGCAGGTCGCGACCCTGTGCAGTGCCCTGCCGGTCGACACCGTGGCCACGGTGCGGGTCTTCCCGTCCGGCGCGGGGGACGGCTCGACGTGCGTGGTCAACCTCCTCGACAAGAAGGGCACGCTGCGCGCGGCCCTGAGCGTGGAGAAAGGGGGCTTTCTGGCGACGCACTCCGGCCAGGGCTCCGCCCAAGGGCTCCCCGCGTCCACCGTCGCCGTCGTCGACGCCGTGACCAAGACCGAGACCAGCGACAGCCATCGCGAGGAGTACGAGACCCACTACCTGTGGTTCGAGGAGAACCAGTTCGTGGGGGTCAACCAGTACGGCCAAGTGGTGGCGTCCGGCACCTTCACCACCGTGATGCAGGGCAAGCAGAAGCGCCCGCTCGAGGGCGGCGAGATCTACGCCGAGCTCGGTGACGAGGAGCTCAGCGCTTCCTATCGCTCGCGCTCGCGGCTCAAGGCCGGCTTCAAGATCGCCGGTGGCGGGCTGATGGCGGGCGGGCTGGGCGTGGCCGCGTACGCGCTCTATGACGGTATGAAGTGCCGCGAATACAGCTCCATCGACACCTGCAGCGAGAGGAACGGGCTGAGCATGCCGCTCCTCGTCACCGCGGGCGCCTTCTTCGTGGTGGGGACCTCCGCGCTCATCACCGGAGGGGCGATCCGCGCGCATCCCATCGACCTGCCGACGCTCCGCCTGAAGGTCGACGACCACAACAAGAAGCTCAAGGCCAAGCTCGGGCTGGCCCGCGCCGAGGACGAGGACCGCGGGGACACGGTCGCCACGCTGTGGCTCAACCCCTGGGCGGGACCCAATGGCGGGGGCCTGATGCTCGGGGGCAGCCTGTGAGCGCGCTGGCCCTGGCAGGGCTGATCCTGGGCGTGAGCCTCGGCGCCGAGCAGGCGCCGCTACCGGAAGGCCATCAGCTGCTGGGGCAGATCGAGACCTATCAGCGCAAGCTCTTCGACCGGTTGGCGCCGTCGGTGGTCTTCGTGCGGTCGAAGGAGGGCTTCGGCTCGGGATTCTTCGTGACCGCCCAGGGCCTCATCCTCACCAACAACCACGTGGTGAAGGACTGCAAGAGCGTCGACGTGGTGCTGCACGACGGCCGGCGTCTGGCGGGAACGGTCGTCGCGCGCGCCGGGGAGGACGTCGACCTCGCCCTGGTCCAGGTACCCCTGCAGGACACGCCGGCGCCGCCGCTGGAGAGCGTCAAGGGCCTGAGCGTGGGGGCCTGGGTCGGGTCCATCGGCCACGGCGCCGGCGCCGTCTGGACCTTCAACACCGGCATGGTCTCCAACATCTACTTCGATGGAATGGATCGCCCGGTGTTCCAGACGCAAATCCCGCTCAATCCTGGAAATTCTGGAGGGCCCATCTTCGATCGCCTGGGGCGCGTGGTGGGGGTCGTCACCGCGGGCATCAAGGACGCCAACGCCATGAACTTCAGCATCAGCATCGACCTGGCGCGGCGGACCCTGAAGCAGCTCGCGGACTCTTCGGATTGCCTCACCATCCTCGCTCCCGAGAAGGTGCCGGTGTTCGTCGACAACGTGATGGTGGGGGCCGGCCCGCGCGTGGTGCTGCAGGCCGTCCCCGGAAAGACCTACAACGTGTTCGCCATCATCGAGGGGCGGATGGCGCGGGCCAGCGCGGCCTTCCCCGAGATCCGCGAGGTGACGCTCAAGTAGCCAGGGGAGCGTCCCCAAGGGGCCCGGCGCTCACGGAAGCGTGATCTGCAGGTCGGGGAGAGGGACGAAGTCTGCCGAGAAGTCGTTGGCGTTGTCGCAATAGACCACGTCCTGCTGCAGGCGAGACATGTCGTAGCTCGACACCAAGGCGCCGACACCGATTGGGTTGCTGGAGACCTCGCCGTGCGCGAGGTCCACCGCGCCATCGAGGACGAGCTCGATACCTATCGCATGGCTTCGGGTCACCAGGAATCGAGATAGGCTCAGCGTCGCCTTGCTCGCCGAGAGCACTCCGGCGCCCCACCCCAGCCCGGGGCAGCCCGAGCCGTCACAGGCGTTGGGGTGCGTGTCGACGATGGCGATGTCGGTGGCGGTGACCGAGCTTCCACTGGCCTGCAGCCCTATCTCGCGATTGCCGTCGAGAAGGACGCGCTGCAGCGAAAGCTGGGCGGAGTCCTGCACGTGCACTCCGTGCCCGAATTGGCCCGTGCTCTTCTCGCTGAGGGTCTGCCGCGCGACCACGTCGGTGAGCGTCGCGGTGGTCGAGGGGCTCGCCACCATCACCGCCGTCACGCGGTTGCCCTCGAGCACGACGCGCTCCGCGGTGGCCTGCGCTCCCTCCTGGACCGACAGGCCAATGCCGGCCTGGTCATCGAGGCTGGGGAGGGTGTCGCGAATCGTCAGGTCCTGGGCCTCGAGCTGGCTCCCGGCTGCATCCACGAGAAGCCCCACGACATGGTTTCCACTCAGCAGGGCCCGCTTCAGCGTGGCGTGCGCGCCCAGGCCCACCTCCAGGCCGAACCCCCGGTCACCGTCCTTGGGGTTCACGCCCGTGTCCAGCACCGTCAGGTCGGTCAGGTCGAGCCTGGTGCCTGGGTCCTGGATGAGAACCCCGAACGACAGGTTGCGCTCGAACGCCACCCGCGACGCGATGCCGGTCGCGCGGTCCGCAATGCCCAGGCCCGTGCCCTGGGACTCCGCAGGTGCGCCCCGCGTGTCGCGGATGACGACGTCGCTGAGGTCGACGCGGCTGCCTTCGTTGTCGATGAAGAGCCCGAAGCCATGGTTGCGGTCGAACAGGCAGCGCTGCGCCTCGGCCGTGCTCCCCGATAGCACCGTGAGGCCGAAGCCGGTCTCGACGTCCGCCTGCGAGGGCTCGGTTCCGCGGATGACGACGTTGCCGAGGACGAGCGAGCCCCCCAGCAACACGGTGGCGCCGCTCTCGTGATTGCCTTCGAGCACGACGCCGTTCAGCTCCGCCGAGCCCTGGGATTGAACGTCCAAGCCGCGGCCGCAGGTGCCGTCCGACGCGCGGCTCCGTGTGTTGCGAATGGCCGCAGCGCTCAGCCGCAGCGCCGAGCCGGAGTCCATCACCAGAGCGCCGAAGTCGAAGCTCGACTCGATGGAGACCCGGCTCAGGTCGACCTGTGCTCCGACCTCTACCGAGAGGCCTCGTCCGGAGATCTGGGTCGCTGTCTGCGGGTGGGTGCCACGAATGACGACGTTCGTGCCCTTGACCCTCGCCCCCGCGCGCGCGAGCAGGCCGGCGGTCTCCGCACCCTCGATGACGACGTCCTTCAAGGTGAGAGAGACGGCGGAGCCCTCGGCCCAGATGCCGGGCCTGCTCCCGGAGACCTGGAGATTGCGGACGGTGCTCGGGCCGCCGACGACGCTCACGACTCCCCTCGAGTTGGAGTAGGAGGGCGCGAGCACACGGGTCTGGGCCACGCAGGCTCCCCAGATCGTCACGCGGGTCCGGAGGATGACGTCCTCGCAATAGTCTCCTTTGCCGATCGCCACGACTGTTCCGGCCGTTGCTGCTGACAGCGCCGCGCCGATGCTTCGATAGGGGGCGCTGAGCGTACCGGTTCCGCCGGCCGCGGCGCCCGCGCGCACGTAGAGGATCTTCGTGGCATCGGGCAGATCTTCCGGCCAGTCGCCCGAGGGGCAGTCCGCTCCGATTCGGGAGCATCCGGGCTCACCAGGAAAGTGAGCCGAGTCGGGCTCGCACTCCTGGACTCCCGCCTCGGGCCAGGGCTCGCACACCGCCGCCGAGTCCGCCGTCGGTCCGGGAAGCAGGCGCCAACCCGCGGGGCACGGCGAGAGCGAGGGGGCTTGGACCGGCTCCGGCGCCACAGGCGGATCGGGCGAGAACGGGGTCCTGGCGTCAGGCGCGAGGCCGATGTCCGGGGCCTCCTCGGCACTTGCGTCGGGGGCGTCTACAGAGGCCTCGGGGCACGCCGAGAGAAGGAGCGCCCCGGCGAGAGCCAGGGCCAGAGCGGAGGAGGAGCGCGGTGGACCATTCTTCATGGGGCCAATGTACCGCGCGGGTTCTTGCCTCAGCTCGTTCTCCTACGATCCAAGCCGATAATGGCTCGGGCAATTGGGCTCGGTCAGCCCACTTCAGTGGGCTTTCCTCGCCGGTAGCCGCGGGCTTTGAGCTGGCTTCAGCCAGCTTTAGCCCGCGGTGATCGCGAGCACAGCGCCAACATGTGCCTGCCCTCGGGTCGTAGCCGAGGATCCGCTGGCTGGAAACGGAACCGCGCTCCTGATCGAGCGGGTCGTCCGGCGAGCGCTCGTCGTTCACCGGCGAGCGCTCCTCGACACCGTCGCGGCCGCGCTGGTCCGTGCCGATCGCGAGAGGTA
>JACRCT010000525.1 GCA_016218885.1 Deltaproteobacteria bacterium
AGCACCTCCTCGGCATGCTTGGCAGGGTCGACGTCGTCGAAGAACTTCACCACCCTGTGGTCGGCATCGAGCAGCACGCTCTGGCGCTTGAACCAACCCAACAGCGGAACGGTCTTGACGCCGAACGCCTTGGCCCAGACCCCGTCCTCGTCCGAGAGCAGGTCGAAGGGCAGCTTGTGCTTGGTGATGAAGGCCTTGTGGCTCGCCGGGTCCTGCCTGGAGATGCCGAGGATGACGATGCCCTGCTCCTGGTACCTCCGATACGAGTCGCGCAGCGCGCAGGCCTCCCGGGTGCAGCCCGGGGTGTCGTCCTTGGGATAGAAGAAGAGCAGGATCGGGCGCCCCTGGAAGTCCTCCAGCCGGACGATCTTCCCGTCCTGGTTGGGCGCCCAGACCTCCGGCGCAGGCGAGCCGGGGGCCAGACCGGTCATCATGAGGCTGACGAGCATCGCGGTCATGAGGCCTCCCTACCTCGGGCAGAGTGCAATCGAACCGGTGATGGGATGCGCCCCTTGCGGCCGGGTTGCTGGGCACGCTCTAGAGCACCGTCTGGTGCTCTTGCACGATGAAGCGCGGGACTGGCTCCACGAGTGGCGCCCGAGCAGCAGGCGCCCGCTGCCTGGCGTCAGGGTGGCGCCCCGAGCCAGCTCTTGGGGTCGACCGGCTTCCCGCTCTCGCGGATCTCGAAGTAGAGATAGGAGCCCTTGAGCGAGCCGGTGTCGCCGACCGTCCCGAGCTGCGCGCCTTCCTCCACCTCTTCGCCCACCGCCTTCGCCAGCGACCCCAGGTGCGCGTAGAGCGAGTGATAGCCCTCGCCGTGGTCGACGATGATCAGGTTCCCGTAGCCGCGGAAGGGCCCCGCGTGCACGACCTTTCCGGGCGCCACGGCGGTGACCTCCGCCCCCTCGGGGGCCCGAAGGTCCAGGCCCTTCTGGAAGGTCACGGTGTTGAACTTGGGATTGAGCACCTTGCCGAAGCCAACCTCGATGAGACCCTTGGTGGGGAACGGCATCTTCCCCTTGCGCCGGGAGAAGCCGGTTCGAGACGGACGGGCCTCCTCCTCTCGCTGCGGCAGGCCGCGAACGTAGCGCGAGAGCTCGGACTGGACCCGGTAGAGCTCCTTGAGCGTCTTCTCCTTGAGGTCCTGCTGCTCCATGAGCGAGTCATGGAGGAGGCTGATCTCCTCCTTGCGCTTTCGGGCCCGGGCGCGCTTCTCGGCGGCGGACTGAGCGCGCTGGGCGTGCTCGTGCTTGACCGCCTCCAGGCGCGCGCGGCGCTCCTGGAGCTTCCCCACCGCGCTGCGGGCCAGCCCGACCAGCTCGAGGTCCCCTTCCAGGATCCGGTCGAGAGCGCGCTGCCGCCAAAGCATCTCGCCGATGGATCGGGCGCTGAGCAGGAGGTTGGCTCGCCGCTGCTTGCCGAGCTCGTAGCGGGCCCGGAGCCTTGGAGCGAGCTCATCGAGCTGCGCGATGAGCGCCTCGCGGGCGACGTCCTCCTCCCTCTGCGCCGCGGCCACCCTGCCCGAGCTGACGCGGGTCTCGGCCTCGGCCTTCTGTGCGACCTCCTCCAGCGCCCGCACCTCGTCCTCGGCCGCCTGCAGCTCGTCGAGGACCGAGATCGCCTTTTCGCGAAGCCGTGCCAGCGCCTCCTCGCTCACCCGGACCTCGCGGGCTATCTGCTCGGGGCTAGGGCTCTGCGCGAGGCTGAAGCCAGGCAAGAGGAGAGCCAGCGGCGCCAGGAAGAGCCAGAGCAACCTCCTGTGCGCAGCCCGCCCGGCGACGGCACGAGCAGAGGGCCCGGGGAATGGCCCCATGGCCGTTGACCGACGCGTCGGCTCGGCTCCGTTCACCCCGAGCGCAAGGCATCCCGAGCTTGTGACCGGTGACTGCTGCTTCCTCATCACACCCTCAGAAAGCGGCGCACCGCGAGCAGGCTGCCGATGAGCCCCACCGCCATCCCCGCTCCGCACAGCTCCAGCGCGCTCCGCCATCCGACGAGCGGGGGAAAGGAGATGCCGCTGATGGCAAAGGCGGCGGCGCGGTTGACGTGGGGCCCCAGGTAGCGCGCGAGCGCCCACAGCCCGAGGCACGCCAGGCCCGCCCCCAGCATGCCCTGCAGCAGGCCCTCGAGCAGGAAGGGGGCCTTCACGAAGGTGTCGGTGGCACCGACCAGCTTCTGGATCTCGATCTCCTCGCGGCGCGCGTGGATGGCCAGCTGCAAGGTCGCCGCGACCACGATGATCGCCGCCCCGAGCACGACGAGCAGCAGCAGCGCCCCGGCGCCCCGCGCAGCCCGTCCCAGCCCTTCCAGGCGCTCGATCCACTCGCGCCCGTACTCGACCGTGGCGACGCCGGGGTAGCCTCGCCACTTCTGCGCCAGCGCAGCGATGGCCGAAGCCGAGCGCTGCCCTTGCGCGGGATGGACCTCGAGGGTGGCCGGCAAGGGATTCTTGGGGAGGTTGGTGAGAACGTCCCCGGCCTCGCCCAGGTCCTGGCGCAGCCGCAGCAGCGCCTCCTCCGGGCCCACCAGCCGCACTGCACCGCCATCCTCGCGTTGGATGCGATGGGCCAGCTCGAGGCACTCCTCCGGCGAGAGCCCATCCTTGAGATAAACCGTCGCCTGCACCTCGCTGCCCCAGCCCTCGAGCACGGCGCCGACCGCCTCGACGCCGAACCGCGAGAGCGCCACCGCGAAGATCGCCACCCCGATGGCCAGCGCCGCCACGAAGTGGACGAACGGGCTCTGCCTCAGGCCCGAGAGCGCCGCGCGCAGGAAGTACACGAGCTTGAACACCGTCCGTCACTCTCCTCTAGGCGTCAGGCGAGCACCGCGCGCCGCGGCGTGTCCTCGTCGCTCGCCACGGTCCCGTCCCGAAGCGAGATGGTCCGCTTCTGATAGCGCTCCAAGAGCGTCTGGTCGTGCGTCGCCACCACGACCGTGGTCCCTCGAGCCGAGAAGTCGGTGAGCAGGTCCATGATCTCCACGGTGAGCTTGGAGTCCAGGTTACCGGTCGGCTCGTCGGCGAGGAGGATCGCGGGATCGTTCACCAACGCCCGGGCGATGGCCACGCGCTGCTGCTCTCCACCGGAGAGCCGGGGAGGGTAGCTGTCGGCCTTGTGCCCCAGCCCCACCTGCTTGAGCATCACCTCCACGCGGCGGTGGGCGTCGCGCCGTGGCATGCCCAAAACGTCCAGGGTGAGCGCCACGTTGTCGCGCACGGTGCGGCCCGCGAGCAGCTTGAAGTCCTGGAAGACGACGCCGATCTTCCGGCGCAGGGCGGGGATCTGCGAGTCCTTGATGCGCGCCACGTTGCGCCCGGTCACCAGGATCTGCCCGCTGGTCGCCTTCTCGGCGCAGAAGATGAGCTTGAGCAGCGTCGTCTTGCCAGCCCCCGAGGGCCCGGTGAGGAAGACGAAGTCGCCCTTCCCGATGGACAGGTTCACGTCGACGAGGGCCGGCCCCTCGTTCCCGTAGCGCTTGTGGACGTGAAACATCTGGATCATGGCGAGGGCATTCTCTTTACCATCGTTTCAGGGAGCACGAGCGAGGCGCCCGCGCCGAGCCAGGCGAAGATGGCTAGACTTGCTTCTTCGCCGTTTCGAGAGACGAGGACACCTTGACCGACCTCTTCGCCCACGCCGCCGCCCGCGATCTCTCCAACGCTCCGCTGGCCGAGCGAGTCCGCCCCCGCTCGCTCGGCGAGGTGGTGGGCCAGGAGCACCTGCTCGGCGAGGGCAAGCTCCTGCGCCGGGCCATCGAGAGCGACCGGGTCCCCTCGCTCATCTTCTGGGGTCCGCCAGGGACCGGCAAGACCACCCTGGGCCGGGTGATCGCCGAGACCACCGGCTTCGCCTTCGAGTCGCTCTCCGCGGTGCTCGCCGGGGTCAAGGACATCCGCGAGGTGGTGCAGCGTGCCGGCGAGCGCTGGGCCTCCCGCCGGCAGCGCACCCTGCTCTTCATCGACGAG
>JACRCT010000522.1 GCA_016218885.1 Deltaproteobacteria bacterium
AAGAGCTGCTCGGCGCTCCGTCCAAGCCCCATGCAGGCGCTCTGGCTCGCCCCTTGTCGAATGGCAAGCGGGATACCCGCCGCCAAGATGGCTAAGGTCGCGAGCGCCCAGCGGACACGGGCGCGGCGGACAGGCTCGCTGCGCAAGACGCGCAGGAGCTCCTCCATGGAGGGGAACCGCTCCCTCGGGTCTTCGCTGAGGCCGCGCCGGAGAGCGTTCTCTACCCAGCGCGGCACCTTCAGCTGGCGTGGCGTGGGCTCGCCTGCGCCCGTGCGCGGAGTGGGTCGCGAGCCGTAGAGCGCCTCCCAGAGAGCGACGCAGAAGCTGTATTGGTCCGACCGGGTGTCGCAGACGCCCTGGGCGAGCTGCTCTGGCGCCATGTAGGCGGGCGTCCCCAGAAGAGCCCCGGTCTGGGTCAAGTGAGCCGTGCTCGAGGTCACGGGGCGGGCCTCGGTCGCGCTGGGACGAGGAGGGGGGCGAGCCAGACCGAAGTCGCTGACGCGCGGCCGACCCTCGGCGCCGATGAGGACGTTCTCCGGCTTGAAGTCGCGGTGGACCACCCCGGCTTGGTGTGCGGCGGCGAGGCCCTGGCCGGCGTCGAGGAATGCCCGGAGGATCTCGCGCCAACGGCGTGGTCGCTCGCGCAGCCAGCTGCCGAGCGTTCCTCCCTCGACGAGCTCCATGGCGACGAAGGCCTGCTCGCCGGTCAGCCCGATGTCGAAGACCGTGACCACGTTGGGATGCGCGAGCTGGGCGATGGCCTTTCCCTCGCGAACCAGTCGCAGCCGGCACTCCTCGCCGTCTCCGTGGAGATCGGTGCGGACGAGCTTCAGGGCCACCTTGCGTTCGAGATCTGGGTCGTAGGCGGCATAGACGAGCCCCATGCCTCCAGCGCCGATGAATTGTTGCACCACATAGCGGCCGAGGCGGGAGCCGGGCGGAAGGAGCGAGGGGGGGCTCGGGGCGGCGAGAAAGGGCCCCGAGGGCCGGGCTGCGCGCACCGCCCCCGCAACCAGCCGGCGGCATTGCTCGCATTCGTCCAGATGGTCGTGCACCTCCGCAGCACGTTGGGGAAGCAGCGCATTGCCCAGCAGCGCGAGGACGCTGTTCTCGTCGAGGCAGTCCATCGGCTCGTCCACTCAGGGCAGCATGGATCCGCTCAATCGAGGAGCGATGATGCGGTCCATCGGACTCCTTCCGATACCGGAGAATCGGCCACTGCGGCTGGCCCGGACTCCCGGGTCACCCATCCGAGGTCAATGCGCTCGGCAGGTCGAGCACGATGATCGAAGCCCCCGGTGCCTGAGCCGTGTGGTACTCGCCCTCGATGAGAGCGAGCTCCTTGACCACGTCGCGCACCGGGCGGGTGGTGGCGATGGCGGCCACTCGCTTCTGAGCCAGGAAGATGCGCCCATCCTCGCCCGCCGGCACCGCATCGTCGTAGAAGTCCTGCTCGGCTCGGCTGAAGTAGACGCGCCCCTTCAGATAGAAGGCCAGGTGGGGGCCGAGGTCGGTGATTACCGGTCGCGCCTCGGGGTTCACGTTGTTGACCGCCTTGGCGATGCCCCGGAAGTCGCGGTTTCCCTGGTGCAGCTTGAGCCGCTCGGCATGCATCCGCGCCACCTGGGTGCCGTAGGCCCCGCTGATGGCCGCGCAGGTGAGCGTCAGGCCCAGCACGACGCCGATGCGGAGCCTCGGGCGCGCCCAGCGCACCGCCGTGTCCGCGCCCCAGGCCAGCATCAGCGCCGCCGCCGGGTAGGTCAGGTAGTCGTAGCGCTCGTAGGCGTAGTACCAGGCCGAGTGCAGCACCGCGAAGGCCAGCAGCCCCAGCGCCACCGGGAAGGCGAATCCGCGGCGGGGGAAGATGCCCAAGACCAGCGCCGCCGCCAGCGTCGCCAGGTACAGCACCGTGACGATCCCCTGCAGCATCACCAGCCACTGCGGGAAGAAGCGGTCAAAGAGCCAGCGCTCGGTGTCGAAGCGGA
Source organism: Deltaproteobacteria bacterium (assembly GCA_016218885.1). Lineage (GTDB taxonomy): Bacteria > Myxococcota > Myxococcia > Myxococcales > UBA5297 > JACRCT01. The sequence goes on from JACRCT010000522.1 coordinate 1,986, forward strand.
AGATCATCCAGAACGGCGCCCGCAGGTGCCGCCACACCGCGTCGAAGAAGCTGAACTCCTTGAAGTGCGCCCGCGCCTCGTCCAGGTAGGCGATGAGACCCTTGGACTCGATGGCGAACGCCTTCAGATACGCCACGTGCGCCGCCTCAGGCGTCGCGAAGATCAGCAGGCACAGCAGCAGCAGCATCCAGCGGCGCTCGCGCACGAGCCGCGGCATGCACAGCGCCGCCAGCACCAGCGCCACGAACGCGCCCTCGACCCGCGTCAGGAAGGCCAGCCCTCCGAAGAGCGCGGCCCACAGCGCCTCCCGCCCCGCCGCCCCCGCCCGGAAGCGCATCCCGAAGTAGACCGAGGTGCTCGCCAGCGCCACCAAGAGCCCCTCGGACATCGGCACCGACGACCACCAGAGCGCCACCGGGTTGAGCACGGCCAGCGCCATCGCCCCGAAGCGGGCCGGGGAGCTCAGCGGCAGCATGCGGAAGATGCGCGAGAGCACCAGCCCGGTCCAGGAGTACAGCGCCGCCGAGAGCAGCCAGAACGCCGACTCGCCGAACAGCTTCATCGGCAGCGCCAGCGCCAGCGAGTAGCCCCAGAAGAACTTGCGGTCGATGCCGTCGCCCCACGGCACCGTCAGCCAGCTGCCCTGCCCCAGGCTGCGCGCCTTGGTCAGGTAGTAGTAGCTGTCGATGGTGAAGACCTCGGTCTTCAGCCCCAGCCAGGCCACCAGGAGCGCCCCGGCCACCACCAACGCGCCCTCGGCGATCGCCCAGCGGGCACGCGCCCGAGGCGACTCGTCCAGGGCCCCGGGCAGCGAGGAGGGGCCGGCAGCGGCGCCGAAGGATGGAAGCGGCTCCCCGGCCATCGGCTAGTAGGCGCTCTTCGACTTCTGCCCGGTGACGATGGCCACCGAGGCGCTGGCGCCGATGCGATCGGCCCCGGCGGCGATCATCTTCTCGGCGTCCTCGCGGCAGCGGACCCCACCCGACGCCTTCACGCCCATGTCCTCGCCGACGATGCGACGCATCAGCGCCACGTCCTCGGCCGTGGCGCCGCCGCCCGCGAAGCCGGTGGAGGGCTGCACGAAGGCCGCGCCCGCCGCCTTGGACAGGGCGCAGGCGATGATCTTCTCCTCGGTGTTCAGCTGGCTCGTCTCGAGGATCACCTTCACCGGGGTCCCGCGCACCGCATCGACCACCGCCTTGATGTCCTCGAAGGCCAGCCGGAAGTCGTGCGACTTGAGCGCGCCGATGTTGATGACCGTGTCGATCTCCTTGGCTCCGCAGCGCACCGCCTCGCGCGCTTCGAAGGCCTTGGCCGAGGGCAGCGCCGCCCCCAGCGGGAAGCCGACTACCGCGATCGCCACCGTGCTGCAGCCCTGGAGGAGCTGCGCCGCCAGCCCCACGTTCGAGGAGTTGACGCACACCGTGGCGAAGCCGTGGCGCCGGGCCTCGTCGCACAGCTTGACCACCTCGTCGTGCGTGGCCTCGGGCTTGAGCAGGGTGTGGTCGATGTAGCGCGCCATGTCCGGCGAGGTGCGCGTGTGGCCGCTGGGGGTCACCCGCGCCGCCCCCAGGTGAACGATGGCGTGCGCGCCGCACGAGCCGCCGGAGCGGTTGCCGCAGCCGCCGCAGCTCGACGAGCAGGCGCTCGACACCTTGGGGCCTGCCTCGACCACCGGCGCTGGAGAGAGGCTCATCCCCAGCCGCTGCGAGACGCGCTCTGTGATGATCTGCACCAGCGCTTCGAAGTCCTGGTTGTCGGCCACGGTGCACCTGCCCTAGGGGAAGTGTCGGAAAGGACGGCGATTCTAGGGCAAGGAGCCGCCCAATGTCAGCTATCCGCCGGAAGGCGGGTGCTCGAACCGAAGGGGGGAGGTTTCAGCTCTGCGCCACGGACCGTTAGGTCGGAGCCCATGCAGCCGCGAGCCATTTCGGGTGCTCTAAGCTCGATACCGGAAGACCAGCACCTGGCTGCCGATGCGGATCTTGTCTCCGGACTTGAGGCGGACCCGCTCGACGGGCTGCTCGTTGACGAAGGTGCCGTTGCTGGACTTGAGGTCCTCGAGGAAGAAGGTGCCCTGGGAGAAGAGGATGGCGAAGTGCTCGCGGCTGGCCTCCTCGTTCCAGGGCAGGACCAGGTCGGCGGCGCCGGCGGCGCGGCCGATGACGGTGACCGTCTTGGTCAGCTGGAAGCGGGCGTCCTTGGTGTCCTCGAACTCGATCAGCCCCGAGACGTTCGCGGGCAAAGGCTCGATCTGGGTGCTAGCGATGGTCGCGCCCTTCACCTTGGCGAGCTTCAGCTCGGCGTCTTGATGCGCGAGGCGGGAGATGTCGGCGACGACCGTGCCCTGGGGGGCGAAGTCGTCGCGGGCGGGGCCGAAGCGATCAATGGCGTCGAGATCGTCGAGATCTCCCTCTTCATCGCTCGCCGGCGCCTCGCCTTCCTCGACACCGGCCGACTGCAAATCCGCCTCGTCCGCTCCCTCGATCTCGATGCTGTCCTCGCCGTCGGGCTCGATGGGCTGAGCGGGCTTGGCAACTGCTGCGAGGCTGGGCTTCGTGGTTCGCGGTGGGTTGTGGCTCGACCCTTGGCTCATGGGCGCATTTTACACATCTGGGGGCGGTGGCGCGCCTGTCTGCGCGCCTCCCAGCCGGTCTTCGAGCAGAGCCCGAAGGTCGAGAGCGTCGAGCACCGCATGGGCCTGGGCGTCATTGTTGAAGTAGGCGAAGCATGGCCGGCCACTTTCGGCCAGCCGTTCCATCTCGAGGGCGAAGCGGGTGAGCGTTCGGGGCCCATAGCGACCTGCATAGGGGGACCCCGCGCCGTGGAAGCGCCGGTAATAGAGGCGTCCCGGGGGAGGGAAGGGGGCGCTCGCCTCGACGAGGTCGTGCAGGCACAGCGAGGCCCCAGCCTCCTCCAAGACTTCGAAGACCGCGTCGCAGTACCAGTCGGGGTTGCGCAGCTCCACCACGGGCTGGAAGCCGCCGGGCAGGGCATCGAGGAATGCCTTCAGGCGAGGGGGATCGGGCTTCATCGTCGGTGGCAGCTGCCACAGCACGGGGCCGACCTTGCCCGCGAGCGGCGCGATGGCCTCGAAGAAGCGGCGGATGCCCTCGCCAGTGTCCTTGAGGCGCTTCACATGGGTCAGGAACCGGCTGCCCTTGACCGCGAAGAGAAAGGAGCGCGGCACCTGAGCCGCCCAGCCGCGAGCCGCCTTCTCGGTGGGCAGCCGATAGAAGGTGTTGTTGAGCTCCACGGTGTCGAAGCGCTCGGCGTACCAGGCGAGCCAGGCCCGGCCAGGAAGGTCCTCGGGATAGAAGCGGCCGCGCCAATGGGGATAGACGTAGCCGCTGGTGCCGATGCGGACTCGCGGGCGGCGCGAGAGGGCCATACGGCGAATATTCGGACGAGGCCGGGGACACGACAGGCCATCGCGAGGTTCGTGGCGCAGTGCGGATCGCTCCCCCCCCGGCGAGCGGTCG
>JACRCT010000523.1 GCA_016218885.1 Deltaproteobacteria bacterium
GCGGCGGGCAAGGCCAATGGAGCGGCAGGCGTGGTGGCCCGGGCGGGCTTGAACGCCCGGACCGTCGCGGTGGGCCAGGCTTGTCATACGGTGCTCAAGATCAACGGCAGCGCCCATAGCGCAGGCACGTCGATTCAGAAGGGCAAGCGGATGGCCTACCTGTATCGAAAGTCAGATTGCGCGGACACCAACACCAACTTCGACTACATCGCCGACGACCTGCCGCTGCAGGCCGCAGAGCTGCCGGGCGTGGTGGTGTCCACCAACCTTGGGGCCGCCGACAGCTTGAGCACCCTGATCGTTTACCACTGTGACGCCGCGGGGCTGTGTGGGAACTACACGGTGTGGCAGTCCTCCGGAGGCGGCTACTCCATGGTGTCGGCCCCAAGCTCAGGCTTGCTGGTCACTTTCGACGTGGGCGGAGGAGGCGGGGTTCGCAGCGTCCTCTTCCCTCCGGCAGGAAGCCCGAGGGTGCAATGAAGACCAAGGTCCGAAAGGAGCGTGCGCGTGGTTTCTCGCTCATCGAGGTCCTGATGGCGAGCGCTATCCTACCCACTGGACTGGCAGGGGTGCTCTATCTGCTCGGCCAGACGGCGCTGGTATCGCGCGACGCCGATCTCTCGATGCAGGCGGCAGGGTTCGGCTCGCAGTTGGTGGAGGAGTACGAGGCGATGGGGTACGAGGGTCTGGTGGCCCAGACCGTGACTGGGCTCACCAGGGATCGCCTGACCGGAACGGTCGTCGTCCTGGTGGACCCCGTGATTCAACAGACGACCATCACCGCGACCGTGACTTGGAATGACAGCCACGGTCGTGTCATGACGAGGGAGTTCCATGGATTGGCCTCGAAGCCGCCGGACCCGTAGCCAGCAGCGCGGGTTCACGCTCATCGAGCTCATGGTCGCTGCTGGGATTGCGCTCGTGATACTCGGGGCCGCGACCGCGGTGTTCGCGGGGATCGAGACCCAACGGATCCGCTCGGAGCGGCAGTTGGCGGTCACCACTGCGGCCGCGACCGCGTTCCTGATGATCCAGCGCGACGTCCAGAACGCGGGTTTCAATTTCGCTACACCGCTGTTCGCGGTGCGCGTCCTCGATGCTCCGGCCAGCGTCGCCAACGGTGACGGCAGCTTTCTGACTGCGACTGCCGGCTGCGGCAGCGGCGGATTGGTGGCCGGCACGGACGTCCTGGAGATCGTGGTAGGGGCCGAGAACCGCCTCCCCGGTGGGGTGACGAGCGCGACCGGCACCTCCAACCCAATCCAGGTTTCCTTCCAGAACTCCAATCCCTTTGGAGCCATCGATGCCGGCCAGCCGGACCGGGTGGTGCTTTTCGGCTCCACGACTATTCCGGGCCGCGCCTGCATCGGGCGAGTGGCGATACCCGCGCTGGGGCTGCTGCAGACGGGGAGCAACTTCACCACCACCGTGAACATGGTCAACCGAGACTATGTGGACCTGTCCGGCACCGCGACGACCTATCCGAATTGTCCGGCTCAGATGGATCAGGCTTGGATGATTGGCCGGCGTATCCGCTACATGGTTTGTAGCACTCCGAGCGAGACGGGCCTGTTCCGACAGGAGACCACTCGGCCCGACGGCTGGTTTACGGGAACGGCGGTCCTCGTTCAGGAGAACATCGAGGACTTCCAGGTGGGTGTGAAGCTGCGAAACAACGACGGAGCGATCACCGGTGGCAATGCCGATTGTGATTGTTCAGGGTCGCCAGCTCCGCCCTCGGTGGGTGCGTCCTGCTTCTGTGGAGTGGTGGCCAACCAGCCCTTGACGACGGCGGCCGAGCCCGTGGCGTTGTCGACGCTGGACGAGACGGTGATGGTCTCGAGGATCAATGGGCTGAGAATCGGGATTCTCGCCAGTCGGGCCACCCCCACGAGTGGGGTGCCGACTGCTGCCCCCGACGTCCTCAACCATCCGCCAGGCCCGGTCGGAACGGTGCCCATGGTCCGAGCGCTGCGAGTCGAGACCGTCAACTTGCCGAATCTGACGCTTGTGAGCATGTGAAAGGTCAATGCCATGCGAGCCCCTCCGGTTCAGCACTCCCGCGGCTATGTGTTGCTCCTGGTCCTGCTGGTGACCGCCATTTTGACGGTGGTGGTCACCTCGGTGTACGTGCAGGCCGAGAACAACCTGGTGACCGCGCAGTCGGTGACTGCCCAGCAATACGCCACGAGTCGAGCCGAGCTGGGGCTGCAGACGGCGATCGCCAGACTGCGCCAACCCGGCTATGGGGGAATCGTCCTTAATGCCTTCACGCCCTGCGACCTCACCACGCTTGGCGATGATCCCTTCAACTGCCCCAGCCCGCCGGCTGTGCAGGTCGGTCCCATCGACAACGGCACCGGGACGCCGTTGGTCGCCGGAGGAGGATTGCAGTACTCGTACGTCATCTACCAGCGCCAATACCCTGCAAACCAGGCCCTCATGGTTCCTGGGCTGTTGAGCATCCGCGCGGTGGGCTTCTACGGATACGCTGGCAATCCAACCACCGTCGAGGCCATCGTCGAAGCCGACATCCAGCCGAGCAAGAACAAGGGTGTGGATGCGCCTGGATGCACCGGGGGTGAGAGTTGCTGAGGCGGGGAGGCGCTCTAGGAGCGCATTGCCCGCTCCTTGGCGAACGGTGAGAGCCGCCCGGGAGCTGGGGCCTTCCCGATGATGGCTCGGGCCTGGTGGCAATCGCGAGCGATGGCCCGGCCCAGCTCGTCGACTGAGCCGAAGCGCTGCTCGCCGCGAAGCCGCTCCAGGAACTCCACCCCCATTCGCGCGCCGTAGAGGTCTTGGCTGAAGTCGAAGAGGTGGGCCTCGACCGTCACCTCGTCCTCGCCGAACGTCGGCTTGCGACCGATGTTCGCCGCCCCACCCCAGAAGCGGTCCCCGACGAAGGCACGCACGGCGTACACCCCCAACCCGGGCCGGACCTCGTTCTCGGGGTGGAGGTTGGCAGTGGGGAAGCCCAGGGTTCGTCCTCTCCCGAGACCGCGGGTCACCGTGCCGATCAGATCGAAGGGGCGGCCCAGCAGCAGCGCTGCCGCAGCCACCCGGCCCTCGGCGATGAACTCGCGAATCTTGGTCGAGGAGACTACCCCACCGCCGTCGCAGGTGACGGCGGGCTGCTCATGGAAGCCGACCCCGCGCATCTGACAGGCGTGTCTCAGGTCGGTGCCGGTTCCTGATCGCGCCCGGCCGAAGGTGAAGTCCGGCCCGACCACGACGTCGAGCGGCGCCAAGCCGGCGAAGAGCTCGTCATCGAGGAAGGCCTGGGCCGTGAGGGAAGCATAGGCGCGGTCGAAGGGCTGCAGGATCACCGCATCGAGCCCCAAGGCCTCGAGGAGCTCGAGCTTGCGTGGCAAGGGGATGAGCAGCTTGGGTGCCAGGTCAGGAAACAGGACCTTGCCGGGGTGGGGCTCGAAGGTGGCTGCGACGGCCGCAGCCCCTCGTGCTCGCGCGCGGTCGAGTGCGGTAGAGAAGAGCGCTTGGTGGCCGAGATGAACGCCGTCGAAATTGCCCAAGGCCACCGCGCATCCCGGCAGCTTCCCCTTTGCCTCCTGGAACCCATGCAAGACAAGCATTGGCAGCGAACCTAGAGCGGGCAGATGGAGCCGTCAACGAGGACCCTCGTCCCTTCTGCGCTCACGAGCCCTCCAGTCCCGGCTTGAATCGCGCCAGGGGAGGGGCCAAGCTTACCGGCTGCGATGGACTTCACCTTCCATGTCCTACCGGCCCAAGGTGGCGCACTGCCTCTCGAGGTGCTCGCCGAGCGTGCCACCGCGAGCCTGCGCCGGTATCTTGCCTCGGTGCCGATCGAGCAGCTGATCGACCTCTCGAGCGGGTTGGCGCAAGAGGCTCGGCAGCTGTTGGCCGAGCAGACGGAAGCCGCTCGCGTTTGCCTGGGGGGAATCGGGGAACCAGCAACCTTCTGGGACCCGTCCAGCGGCCCGCAGGAAGTGGCCTATGGCGTTCTGCCAGGCGGAGGCGGTGGCCAGATCCGAAGGGTGGGTCAGGACCATGGGCTGGCGAGCAGCGCGGTGCAGCTCGCGCGGACCGCGTTCGAGGAGCGAGGTGGCCTCGGGCCTCAGGTGGAGGAGTATCTGCGGCCGGGATTCCTCTTTCAGGTCGAGCGCACGCTGGGCCAGCCGCCCCTGGCCAGGTTGGCTCATGGGATGGTCGCTGCGGCGCTCGCCGAGTCGGTCGGCGGACTCGTCGTGAGCGTGGACGGGGCTTGGGATGCCGGGCTCTGGCCGTGCCGAGGTGCCGAGCTCGCCGGGTCGTTCATGCGACCTGAAGCAGCCGCCGACGAGCTGATGAAGCGACGTGCGGAAGCGATGCTTCGCGAGGTCCCCCCTTCCTTCAAGCCCTTCGATTCCCGGTTCCTGGCTCGCGTCTTCGAGGAGATCGTGCTCGGGCTGGTCTCCGAGGTGAACGCGGTGCGGGGCGACGAGGAGCAGGAAAGCATCGCTTTCGATCGCGCCCTGGGGCGGCTCGACACCGTGAGCCTGCTGGCGGTCGCGATACCTCCGCGCGAGCGCGATCTGTTGCTCGGTGAGGCGTCGGTCGCCCAGGCTCGCGGGCGTCCCTCGGCCTTCACGCTGCTGCACCCCACGCCCGACGAGTACGAGCGGTGGATCTCTCACCTGGGGGAGCGCCTGGCGTGAACCAGCCACAGGGCAAGACGCGCATTCGCCCTTGAGGTAAAAGAGGCTCCGGCCCGAGGGACGAGCGGTTGGCAGTGCGCCGCCGGTCGCTGAGGGGCGGGAAGTCCCATCATGAATCTCCTGGAACAACTCCTGACGGAGGCAGACATGAATCAGCAAGGCAAGCGCATGGCCATCGTGGCGGGCGGCGGTCCCGCCCCGGGCATCAACAGCGTCATCGGTGCCGCCACCATCCGCGCCGTTCTCGGAGGCTCGGAGGTCATCGGCATCAACGACGGCTTCCGGTGGATCATGGAGGGCAACATCGAGCATGTGACCCCCCTGACCATCGACGCGGTCAGCCGCATCCACTTCCGCGGCGGCTCCTTCATTGGCATCAACCGCGCCAACCCCACCAAGAACGAGAAGCATCTCGAGAACGTGGTGATCTCGCTGCTGCGGCTCAACGTGGATCGCCTGATCACCATCGGCGGCGACGACACCGCGACCACCTCCTACAAGGTCAACGAGCAGTCCAAGGGGCGCATCCGCGTAGTGCACGTCCCCAAGACCATCGA
>JACRCT010000546.1 GCA_016218885.1 Deltaproteobacteria bacterium
CTTCACCCAGGAGGTGCGCCGCGAAACGGAGGGGGCCAAGGCGCAGGACGACCTCGCGCTCTTCGGCGGTGAAGAGGCCGCCGCGAAGCCCGGCGAGCGCGAGCTCGCCGGCTACATCGTCGTGGCCCTGTCGGCGGCCAGCTCCAGGAGCCGCCTGCTGTGGCAGACGCTGGCGACGGTGGGCACCACGGGTCTGCTCCTGGTCAGCTTCTTCATGCTCTATCTCCGCTGGGTCACCCGGCGGCTGTTGGGCATGGTGGGCTTCGCCGAGACGGTGGCGAAGGGGCGCCTCACTCACCAGCTCGAGGAGGGGGTCCAGGACGAGCTCGGGCGCCTGATGGCGGCGCTCAACGGCATGTCGCAGAGCACTGTTGCGGTGGTGCGCGATCTCCGCTCGGCGAGCCAGTCGCTGACGCAGGTGTCCCAGGAGCTCTTCGAGACCGCCTCCCGCCACTCCGTCAACGCCGGCCGGCAGGCGGCGAGCATCAGCGAAGTCGGCACGGCCATGGCACAGCTCGGCCAGGTCTTCCAGCAGGCCCTGGGCAAGTCGTCCTCGGTGATCGAGCTCGCCAAGCGCTCGCAGGAGGTCTCGACCTCGGGAATGGCGGCCATGAGCGAGAGCGGCTCGCAGATGCAGCACATCGGCGACCAGGTGATGACTCTCAACAAGAGCATGCACTCCTTGGTCACGCGGGCCACCGAGATCGGGCTGATCATCGACGCGATGAGCGACTTCGCGGAGCGCTCCAACCTCTTGGCACTCAACGCTGCGATCGAGGCGGCGCGCGCCGGCGAGGAAGGGCGGGGGTTCGCGGTGGTGGCGGCGGAGGTGCGCAAGCTCGCCGACGAGAGCCAGAAGTCGACCGGGCGTCTGCGCACCATCCTGCGCGACATCGAGCAAGGGATCCGCGAGGTCGTCGGGACCATCGAGGAAGGCAACCGACGCACCGAGATAGGGAAGGTCGTGGCGGAGTCCGCCGGGGAGGCGATCCAGCGCCTGGCCCAGGCCATCGCCGCCTCCTCCGAGGCGGCGACGGAGATCGCCTCCACCTCCCAGCAGCAGGCCTCGGGATTCGATTCGATCTGGAAGGCCACCCAGGAGATCGCCGGAATCTCGACCGAGACCGCGGCGAGCACGCGGCAGGTCGAATCCGCCGCCACGCGGATGCGCGAGCTGGCGGTGGCCATGAGCAGCATCGTAGGACGCTATGAGATCTAGCCCCCTCGACGGCCATCCCTGCGCGGACCCGGGGGCGAGGGTCACTCGGGCAGACAGAAGGCGTCCGTCGTGGCGCGGGCGGGCGCGCCTGTCTAGAGGAGCACCGCCTCTGCATCACCAAGGAGACGAAAGATGTCGAGCCTGACGCGAGACTTGATGTTCCTCTTGCCGCTGGCGGTCGGCGCCGGCACCGCCGGCTTCCCGCTCTCCGTCGTGGCCGCGGAGGCTGCAGAGGCTGCGGAGGCCGGCGCGAGCGCTGTCCCGCCGCAAGGCACTGAGGCCAAGCCCGGCGTCGAGCTCCCCGTGCAGCCGGGCGCGCCGGCGCCCGAGCGCAGCCTTTCGGAGGAGGACTACTTCCAGAAAATGGATGACCTGACTCAGATCACGGTGGTTTCCGCCTCGCGCCAGGAGGAGCCCCTGGGCGAGGCTCCGGTCCCGGTGACGGTCATCACCGCGGACATGATCCGCTCGATCGGTGCTCGAACCCTCCAGGACGTCCTGCTCGCCTACGTGCCGGGCATGACGCTCGTCGCCGACCACAACGAGATGTACTCGGCGATGCACGGCGTATACGCCTCCGCGCAGCAGAAGATCCTCGTGCTGCTCAACGGCCATCGGCTCAACTCCCGCGCGTATTCGATGGCAGACTTCGACCACAGCATCAGCCTGGATCGAATCAAGCAAATCGAGGTCTTGCGAGGACCAGGCTCGTCCTTGTACGGCAACGTCTCTCTCACCGCGGTGATCAACCTCGTCACCAAGAGCGGGCAGGAGGTCGACGGCGCCACGGTGCGCCTCGGGGCGGGCAACTACGGGCAGCGGACCGCGAACCTCGTCGTCGGCAAGGGCTTTGACAAGAAGTACGACGTCATGGCCTGGGCCTCTCTTTTTGCCTCCGACGGAGAGCGCGTCTCGGTCCCCGCTGCGCAGGACTACGCGGCCGTACCGCGCGACGGGTCGGCCATCATCGGCGGAGTGCGTGACCCGTTCAGCTACGACCTGGGCGTCGTGCTCACCGCCGGCGACTTCACGCTCTTGGGCAGCCGGCGCTTCGGCAAGGTCACCGAGCCGTTCACCTCCACCGGAGTCACCGGCGAGTCCTTCGACTACGGGTCCTATCGGACCCTGCACTCCATCGGACCGGGCCTCGGCTCGCGCTCCAACCACTTGGAGCTCAAGTACCACCACGAGGTGTCGCTGCTGGAGGCCGAGGTGTCGCTCTACTACGACACCAACGAGCTGGTGGCGGTGTCCACCCAGGACCCGACCACGCTCAGCGCGACCTACGTGAACTGGGAAGAGGACGACTTCGGCCTCGCCGCGCAGGCGCGCCTCAAGTACGACTTCGCGAGCCTCGGCGCCGGCAACCTGTTGCTCGGCACCCAGCTCGAAGGTATGCGCCTGCTCGACAGCTCCAGCCCGCGGGCGTTGGGAGGGGTCTGGAGCACCATGGGAGGCAGCGATCCCTCGGTGTACCTCCTCGAGCGCGGAAGCGAGGAGACCTACTCCGGCTTCGCCCAACTCAAGCACCGCTGGTCCGACTTCATCGTCAACCTGGGCCTGCGCTTCGACTTCAAGGACCGCCACCGCGACCCGAACGCCCATCTCTGGGACTTGAGCCCGCGCGGCGCGCTGATCTGGATGCCGTCTGCGCTCTTCGACCTCAAGCTCTCGTACGCGCAGGCGTTCGTCGACGCCCCCTATTGGTACCGCTACAACTCGCTGCCCAGCTATCGCGGCGCGGACACGCTCACGCCCGAGCACCTGCGCTCGCTTCAGCTCACGCCTACGGTGCATCTGCTCCATGGCAAGCTGACCAACACCCTGAACGTCTTCTACAACCATCTGTACGACTTCGTGTTCCGCAACAACAACGCCGCCCCGACCGAGCCGCTGTACCAGAACGCGGGGATGCTCCAGAGCGTGGGCGTGGAGGACGAGCTCGCCTACCTCCAGGAGCAGTGGACGGTGCGCGCCAACGCGACCTACCAGCGCCTTCTCGAAGCGAAGGATTTCGGGGGCAGGGACGGCGAGATCTTCAACGTCCCCTCCTTCAGCGGGAACCTCATCTTCGAGGCCAACCCGCTCTACGCGGTCTACCAGAACGTCTGGTTCACCGCGATGCTCCACTACAACGGCCCGCAGCTGTCGCCGATCACGAGCAAGTTCGTGAACCCGGCCGGGGAGGTCGTCGCCGACTACGTCGACGCGAACAAACGGATCCCCGGATACGTGCTGGTGAACCTCGGGGTCCGCCTCACCGACCTGCTCCAAACCGGGCTGTCTCTCGATGCCACCGTCACCAACTTGCTGAACACGAGGTACACGCAAGGCGGCAGCGTCAGCCACCCCTACCCGCAGCCGGGTCGCTGGTTCCTGGCGAACCTGACCTACCACTACGGGCTGTAGGTGCTCTAGCCGGGACGGCCTGATCCAACGCCTCGCCCTTCAGGACGTACGGTCGGGCAAGGGCCTGGCTGCGAAGTCGCCAAGCAGAGCGCACAAGGGCGCGGCCTCTTCGACCCGCGGTCTGCTCGTCTGCTCACCATGCGGCGCGCGCGAAGGAGGGAGGCATGGCCTTGAGCACCGCCGCCCGCGTTGGGTACCGTGGCGCTCACTCGCGAAGCTCGCTCGCCCTTGCGTGGCCTTCCTCAAGGAAAAGCGGGCGCCGCGACGAGGATTGACGTGACCTCTACGCCGACCAGCCCCGAAGCCCTCTCGCTTATCGAGAGCCAGCTCTCCGATCCGACCCGGCGCACCGAAGCGGCCCGAGCCCTGGCGCCTCTCTATCGGGCGGCCGGCGACCACGCCAAGCTGCTCTCGGCTCTGGAGGCCCTGGCCACCTCCTCACCCGACACCGCCGAGTGCGCCAGCGCCCTCAAGCAGGCGGCACAGGTCTACCTCTCGGACCTGAAGCAGCCCGACCTGGCGTTGACCACGGCCTCGCGCGCGCTGGCGCTGCCTCCCGGCGAGACGGGCCTCTTCGAGGTCGCCCGCCCGGCCGCCGAGCTGGCGGGGCAGCTCGATACCTTTTCCTCCCTCTTGGAGGAGCTCGCCGAGGAGGCCCCGCCCTCCTCGCGCGCTGCGCTGCACCGCGAGCTCGCCGAGCTGCAGGAGCGGCTCGGCGACCGCGATGCGGCGATGCTCCACTTGCGCGCCGCGGCCCAGGCCGACCCGAACCACGCCGAGACCCTTCAGACGCTCCTGCGCATCTACCGGGGCCAGGAGCAGTGGGCCGCGCTCGCCGAGGCGCTGGAGAAGGCCAGCCACGCCCTGCCCGATCGGCTCTCGCAGCTGGGCGCGCTGCGCGAGGCCGCCTCGACTCATGAGCTCAAGCTCGACGACAAAGAGAGCTCCCTGACCTGCTGGATGGAGATCGTCCAACGCGAGCCGACCGACCGCGAGGCGGCGATGGCGGCCGAGCGGCTGGCCTCTACGCTCGATCGACCCCAGGAGCTGATCACCGCCCTGCAGGCGCAGCGGATGGTCGAGAGCCCCGGCCCGCGCCAGCGGGAGCTGACGGTCAAGCTCGCCCAAATCAAGCTGGAGCGGCTCGGCGAGGTGCGTCCCGCGCTGGAGCTGTGCAGGCTGGTCCTCGAACAGGACTCCGCCCACGCCGGAGCCCGCCGCATCGCCGAGGCCTGCGCGTTGCGCCCCGGCGACGAGGGAGCGGCAGCCCTGGCGATGCTCGACGACCCGCTCGCCCGCCACGGCGACCACGAAGCGCGCGTCGCGCTGCGGGAGCGCCGCCTGGCCAGCGTGGCCGACGAGGAGAAGCCGGCGCTCTTCGCCCAGATCCGTGACCTGTGCGAGCGCCACCTGCACCAGCCCGAGCGTGCCTTCCTCGCCGGGCTCAGGGTGTTCGCCTCCGGCGTCGATCGCGACAAGCTGCGCCCCGAGCTGGAGCGGCTGGCCGAGCAGACCGATTCGCTCGAGGAGCTGGCCGAGGTCTTCGAGGCCACCGCCGAGGAGCTGATGCCCGGCGACGCGCTCAATGGCCCCCTCTACCGCTCGGCTGCGCGGATCCGTGACAGGCTCTCGGAGCCCGAGGCCGCCACCCGGCTCTGGAACGAGCTGCTGGCCGAGAGCCCTGGCGACCGCGAGGCGCTCGAGCGGCTCGCCAAGCTCTATGAGGCCACCCACGACGCCAGGAGCCTGGCCGAGGTCAACGCGCGCAAGGCCAAGCTCGCCACCGACCCTGGCGAGCGCGCCGCGCTCCTCGAGAAGGCCGGCGCCGCCCGCGAAGCCGCCGGCGAGGACGAGGGGGCCATCGAGGACTACCGCGCCGCGCTGGCCATCCGGGCGAGCCCCGGGCTGCTCTCAGCCCTGGATCGCCTCTACGGCCGCACCCACCGGCTCGGCGAGCAGGCCGACGCCATCTCCCAGCTCCTCGCGCTCGCCACCGACCCTGACGACAAGCGGGCGCTGCGCTTGCGCAGCGGCAAGCTGCTGGAGAAGGAAGGGCAGGGGCCGGCAGCGTTGCGGGTCTGGGCCGCGATGCTCGCCGAGACCCCGTCCGACGTAGACGCCATCAGCGGCCTCGAGCGGCTGCTCGAGAGGGACGACGTCTGCCAGGAGGCGGCGAGCCTCCTGGAAGGCATCTACCGCCGCTCAGGCAACACACGCGCCCTCGCCGACGTGCTCGAGCTCAGGGTCGAGCCGGTGGCCGCGGCCGACCGCGTGGGCCTGCTCTTGGAGCTCGCCTCGCTGCGCGAGCAACTCGGCGAGCACGAGGCCGCCTTCGACTGCCGGGCACGGGCCTTCTGCGCCCAGCCCGAGGACCGCGCCGTGCGCGCCGAGCTCGAGCGCGCCGCCGAAGCCAGCAGCTCGTTCGATGCGCTGGTCAGCGCCTACGAGGACGCTCTCGAGCGCGGGGTGGGCGAGCCCCTGGCGACCGAGCTGTGGCGGCGTGTCGCCGCGCTCTACTCCGAGCGGCTGCGGCGCCCGGAGCTCGCGGCCCGGGCTCTCGCCGAGCTCGTGAGGCGCAGCCCGGACGACCTCGACCTCCTGCGTCAGCTCGTCGACACCCACCGCAGCACCAGCAGCTTCCGGCCGCTCGTCGAGGCGCTCATGCGGCTGGCCACGGCCGAGGCGAGCGGAGAGGCCAAGGCGGAGCTCTTCTTCGAGGCGGCGCAGGTCGCCGAAGACGCCCTGGCCGACAAGGACCTCGCGGTGGCCTGCTACCGCAAGGTGCTCGACCACCAGCCGGCCGATCGCAACGCCGTCAAGCTGCTCGAGCGGTTGCTCGGCGAGACCGGGCAGCACGAGGCGCTGGCCACCCTGCTGGAGGGCGACATCCGGCACGCGGCGGGCGACCCCGAAGAGATCGCGCAGCTGCAGACCACGCTCGCGCGTCTCAAGGCTCGCCACCTGAAGGACCCGCGGGGCGCGCTGCGCCTGCTGGTCCCGGTGCTGGCCGCATCGCCGTTCCACCGCGGCGCGAGCGAGCTCGTCGAGGAGCTCGCGGGCAGGGAGGGCCCGGCTCGGGAAGAGGCGGCGACGCTGCTGGAGACGATGCTCGAGGGCGGGGGCGACGAAGGGCGGCTCATCGCCACCCTCGAGGCGCGGCTCGCCGCGCAGCCCTCGCACTCCGAGCGGGTGGTGCTCCTGCGCAAGCTCGCCGTGGTGCGCGCCAGGCGCCAGGGCAACTTCGAGCTCGGCTTCCAGGCCGCGGCCAAGGCGCTGCGCGAGGCGCCCGGCGACGCGGCCTCGCTGCAGCTCTGCCTCGAGCTCGCCTCCGAGGCGGACACCGAGAAGGAGCTGGCGAAGCTCCTTGCGGAGCTGGCTCCGCTCGCCATCGGGTCGGCGACCCGCGCGGCGCTGTTCCGCTCCCTGGCGCGGCTGCAGCTGGAGTCGGGCAACGAGGCGGCCGCCGAGAAGAGCCTGCGCGAGGTGCTGGAGGTCCTGCCCGACGATCGCGAGGCCAGCCAGGGCCTGGAGATCCTCTTCGAGCGGCTCGATCGCCCGCGCGAGCACGTCGCGCTCCTGCGCCGGCGCCTCTCGGGTGTCCGGGAGAGCGCCGAGCGGCTGCCGTTGCTGCAGCGAATCGCCGACCTCTGGGTGCGCGCCGGAGAGAACGCCGCCGCGGCTGACGCCCTGCGCGAGGCCTGCGCCATCGAGCCCAACCGCCAAATCCTCGCCTCCCTCGAGGCGCTCCTGGGCAAGCTCGGCCGCTTCGAGGAGCAGGCCGAGGTGCTCCATCGGCTGGCCTCCACCGCGCCGCCCGCCGAGGCGCGCGAGCTTCTGAACCGGCGCGGCGGCGCGCTCTCCGCCGCCGGCCAGGTTGATCTCGCTTCGGCCACCTGGGGCCAGGTCCTGGGCCGCTGGCAGGCGGACCCCGACGCGATCGCCGGCCTCGAGGGGCTGCTTGCCAAGGCGAAGGAGGGCGATCCCGCGCGCCGGGAGGCCGCGAAGCTTCTGGAGGCGGCCTATCGCGCCAAGGGTGACCCGCGCCGCTACGTGGAGATGCTCGAGCTGCGCCTGGAGGGTGCGCCAGCCTCCGATCGCACGGCGCTGCTCAGGGAGATCGCCTCGATCCGCGAGGACCTGGGAGACACCACGCTCGCCTTCTCGGCGTGCCGGCGGCTCTTCGCCGAGGCGCCCGAGGACGCCGA
>JACRCT010000547.1 GCA_016218885.1 Deltaproteobacteria bacterium
ACCAGCTGGAGAGCAGTGCCTACCTTCGCCTGCGCCGGTCCCACTTCGAGCCCGGCGATGCTCGGCGCCACGTTGTCGATCTCGACGACCCCGAGGTTGGCGAAGAGCTGGTTTCCAGCCCTGTCGGAGACGCGTGCGGTGATGGAGTAGTAGGGGGCACTTCCTGCCACGGGCGCTGTCCCCAGGTATGCATGCGGGTAGGGGCAGTCAGGGTCGGTCGTGCGGGTCATGAGAAGCGACGGATCCACGCCGTTCCAGAACTGGACGACCGGCTCTTCCTTCAGCGGCTCGTCGTCCTCGATACGGAAGCAGACCAGGAACGACTCGGACGCGCGAATACGCTCGGGCAAGACGAACGCGTCCGCGATCGCAGGTGGGGCAGAATCGAAGGTCATCAGACCGGCGGAGACCGGCTCCGCAACGTTTCCGGCGAGGTCTTCGAGGTGGAGCTCGATAGGGCGCTCGCCGTCGCTGTCGGCGCTGGTGACGACGTAGGTGAACAGGTAGGAGTCGCCGTCTCCGGATGCCAGATCCATCGCAAGGCCCCCGAGCCGCGCCGTGGGCGAGGGGCTCGAGGAGGGCCAGGTGTTCCTGAGGGTCTCGTTCGCCTTGACGGTGACCGTGACCAGGCTCCCGACTTTGGCGAACCGGCTCTCGGGCTCGACCGTCACCTCGCAGGTGGGTGGCGTGCGATCGAAGGCCACCCATCTGTCCGCGACGAGCTGCGGAGTCCTATTGCCCGCCCGGTCCGCCAGAGTCACCTTGAACGCGGCGCCCTTCTGGCCCTCCCGGGTCTCGGGCTCGGTTCCGTCGGAGGAATAGAGATAGGTGTAGGCGAGGCCCAGGGCGGATTCTTTGGCAGCGATACGCTCGGTCCCTTCATCCAGGAGGAGCGCCACCACGGGGTCCGTCTGGAGCTCCTCGGTGACGGTGAAGGAGATCCTGGCCGAGGCGCCCTGCTTGAGAGGCGAGCCCTCCACCTTGACCGTCTCGACGACCGGCTCGGCAAGGCTCGGAAAGACGAAGTCGAATGCCAGGCTCTTGCCGCTCAGACCTCCACTGGGGTTCCCCGACGGGTCCACCAGCGCTATCGAGATGGGACAGTCGATCAGCTGGGGTTCGGCGCCGCTGGCGACGTACTCGAAGACGTAGCTCGTTGTGGACGATTCGCCGGCCTTCTTCGCCGGGAGGCGTTCGGTGCAGCCCAGGCTGACGACCGGATCCTGGGCCAGGGGCTCGCTGGTGTTGAAGCGCAAGGTGGCGACGGCGCCTTGGCGCATCCATGCCGGCATCGTGGCGACGGGCGAACCATCGAGCTCCACCACGACGTCACCGACCAGCGCGGGTGGCACCGTATCGAGCGTCTCGGACCGGAGGCAGCGCCCCAGCGCTTCCTTGCAGATCCACCCCTGCGGACACTCGTCGGTGCTCGAGCAGGAGATCTGGGCGGTGTTGGGTAGGTCCAGGTCGGCCGTACACGCCCCGCCGGAAGCGACTACGCACGCCCACGTCAGTGCCCTGAAAACGAATGCATTGCTGTTCATCCGGAGGCCCCCCCGTCTTTGCCAGATGGTTGGGAGAATACTCCGACGCGACCCTCCAGGTCGTCTCTGCTTCGTGCGCGGGCGCTCGCGTCCGTAGCCGGCGCGCGAAGAGGTAGGAGCTGGCGAGATGGTGGCCATGTCCCAGCTCATCCGCACCCTGATGTCGCTGCTGGTCAAGAAGCCCGCCCTGGTCGTGGTCGTGGCGGAGCCAGTCGGACGCCAGCGGCCGCGGCGGCAGTCCCACGGGGAGCGTGGGCTGCGCTTCCTGCTAAGCCTCGTTGGCCGATGGGTGCAACAAGGACCTGACGCCCTCGTCTTCCAAGCAGAGCCGTTCAATCATCTCGGCCCCACTCGCCGAAGGAGGTGGCCGTCGATGCAACCGACACTTGAAGAACGAGTTGCTCGCCTCGAAACGACGAATCGCCGGGCGAAGCGTCTGGCCATTGGTCTCTTCGTTTGCCTGCTGGCCGAAAGTGCCGTCGTTGCTCGGAAGCTGGCGAGCCCGCCTGGCGAGGTCCAAGCGAGGACGGTTCGTCTTGGTCAGTGACACGCAGCG
Source organism: Deltaproteobacteria bacterium (assembly GCA_016218885.1). Lineage (GTDB taxonomy): Bacteria > Myxococcota > Myxococcia > Myxococcales > UBA5297 > JACRCT01. Next base: position 2,101 of record JACRCT010000547.1, read on the forward strand.
GGAGGCCGGCACCTGGGATGTTGGCCCGAAGGGGGAAGCGGTGCTCTCGCTCCGAGACAACTCAGGCAAGATCCGCTTGATGGCTGTCGGTGATGCCAAAGACCCAGGGGTCTCGGTGAACGACTCACAGGGCAAGATGCGGGCGAACCTCGGGTTGCACGAGGACGCTCCCTTTGCTGCGCTCTACGATGAGGGCACGCAAACCCGTGCCCTGCTCGCCGTGGGGAAAACCGGGCCTCTTCTGTCACTCTCGGACGCCCAAAAACAAGCGGCGAATGGCGATTGCCGAGGGATCGGCCGGGCCATTCACCATCTACGCCACCGACGGTGAGGGGAAGCCTCGGTTCAGTCTGGGGGGATGGCCAGATGGAACCTTCGGACTCAACATGGTGGACTCGACGCCTAGGAGCAGACTGGCGCTGACCGCAGACCGAGAAGGGGTTCCATATCTGGGCCTGATGGATTCGGCGGGCAGTCCGGTCTGGGAGTCGGGCAAGCGGCCCATGTTGCCACCAGCGGGAGAGATCGTACCTCCCTGATGCCCAGTGTTCCTGTCTCCCGAGTGTCTCCCGACTCAGGGATCGCGCCAGCAATCTCGGGACAGATGGAGCAAGAAGGCCCTCACCCGGCGGGCTTGCTGAAGCAAGCCCGCCGACCTCTACCAGACGGGTCGGGCCGACGCTTCGCGCCGCCCGACCCTGGGAGAGGTTGGGTTTCGATGGCGGCCCCAAGAGTCCACGCGGTCGCAAGGTGACGGAGAGATGCACTCGAGCCGAGCGCTGCGGAGCGAGAGCCCCTCTCCCCGGGAGTGAAACGACCGATGGGAGAGGGGGCAGGGGTGAGGGACTTCGTCCGATCGGTAGAGACCCGCGCCGTGCCTGCGGCAAGAAGATTGAATCAGTCAGGGCTCGTCATCGGGCGGTGGCCGCGGCGAGGCCTTCTTGGCAGGAGGCTCCTGGATGAGCTCGGGCGCAGTCGCGGGGATGCCCCGCCAGGGATCGCCGCCCACCCCGAAGTCCTCGAGGGTTACCGGCTCCGCTCCGCCCATGTGCACCATGCCGAAGCCGGGGACCGCTTCCGACCAGTCGGCAAGCACGCCGGAGCCGAGATCGAAGGTCTTCACCTCGATCGTCTTGCCCGACACCTTCTGCTGCTTCTGGGAGACGAGCTTGGGCTCGGCGACCGCCGCCTCCTCGCCGTCAGCAGCGGGCGGCTGCTCTTGGGGCTTCTGGTTCGGAAAGCCGGCCCGGAGCGCGAGGACGTTCTTCATCTCCAGGCGCGCACCCGCCACCAGGAGCTCGATGGAGATGCGCCCTGCGTCGGGGATGTCGATCTCCATGGCGACCCAGGTGCCGGCGCGGCCTTTCCGCTTCTCCTTGGCCCCCACGCGCACCACCACCGTCGACGGCCCGTCGGCGCCCTCCTTGCGGTAGCGCGCCCAGCCGCCGGTCTTCAGGCTCAGCGGCAGGCCCGGTGCGAATCCCTGCGCGTTCGCGCTCTCCGGTGCGAGCAGCGGGACGCTCATTGCCAGCAGTAGCAGCAGGGCAGGCTTCATTCCGGCGCCATTCTGGGGACCTGGATCGGCACGCCAGAGAATCTGCGCTGGGCCCCGCTGCCCGCCTCCAGCGCCACCCAGGACTCCCGCTCCACGCGCACCGAGTGGAGCCCCACCAGGGGCACGTCCGCGAGCACGACCGAGGCCAGCCTGGCCGAGCCCTCCTTGAATTCGACCTTGCGCCCGCGGCTTCCCGCGAAGGGTGCCGGAAGGCTCACTCCATCGACCTGGCCCACCGGAGTCTCGGTGCCGCGCGTCTCCTTCGCCGTCAGCGGCAGGTCCAGGGGTATCGAGACCGGCGCGGACGGTGGGGCGACGAGGGCCAGGCGCAGCACCAGGCGCGGGGGTGCGGTGGTGATCCACACGACGATCAGCGGCGCCGCGCTCTCCTCGACGAACTCGAGCTCGAGCTGGTGTACCTCCTTGCCCTCGAGCTTGACGTCGGCCACGTGGGAGAGCCGGGCGCGGGTGGACGTGCCAGTCCCGGTGACCTTGAACTCGACCCAGGCCCCCGCCTTCGGCTGGAAGGTCCCGCAGCGCAGGGGAGGGGGGATGATCTCCCGCGCCTCGTGGAGGGAGGCCTGCTCGTCCTTGTCACCCGTGGTGACCTGCGGCGAAGTCGGGCTCTTCCCGGAGATGGCGGCGGGAGCCCCAGCCAGGCTCACCAGCAACGCTCCTGTCGCCAGGCAAGAGAGGAGGGCGCTCATCCGATGGGCAGACCGAGGACGAGGTAGAAGCTGTTGACGTAGACCGAGACCGCCGACACCACGTCGGGGGCGAACCTGGTCAGCACGTAGCCGCCACTCGTGACCCCCACGAGGATGAAGAAGTAGAGGCTCGCCGTCTCGGTCATGGCCTGGCCCGACTCGACGACGAGCAGAGCCCGCAGGCGCAGACGCAGAGCGGCGACGAGGCTCATGGCCTGGTCTCCACAGGCCGAGCGCGAGTCTCGCGAATGAGCGTCACCGCCGACTCGGGCGTCCCGGTCGTGGCCAAAGGCGAGACCGACAGGCTGAGGTGCTCGGCGCCGCGGGCGAACTCCAGCATCTGTATGTCGCGCGTGGTGCGCTCCTCCACCGGCTTCCAGCCGCCCGACATCAGCTGCGAGCGGTAGGCGGCAGCCACCTCGCCCGTCGGCCCCTGCACCACCTGGGTGACGGTGCTGCTGGCTCGGCCCCCTCGAGCCTCGTCGATGCGCAGCGCGGTGACCGCACCCTCGGGATGGGGCAGGTCGGCGGGCGGCTCCATCGAGAGCTGGAGGCCCTCGGGCCCGTCCACCACCGAGGTGAAGACCAGGGTGTCGTGGGCCCGGCTCGAGGCGCTGAACACGTGCACCGCGACCAGCGCGCCCACCGTCTCGTCGAAGCAGCTCACCGTGCCCTGGCGCTCGTTCTCCTGCCGGTCCACGTGACGGTTTCCGCGCGCGAGCTCGCCGGCGTAGAAGTCGAGCACGACGCTCGCCGCCGCCTCGACCCTGAAGAAGGAGATCTCCATCGAGGCCCCATTGGCGTCGAAGACGCCCATGGGAGTCGGCTGCGCTCCCCGGAAGGCGGGATAGCGGCTCTGGAACCGGTCGGCGCGCCGCAACCCGTCGAGCGCCGGGCCGGTGGGAGTCGCCGCGGTCGGCTCGACGAGGGAGGCCACTGCCAGCACCACCACCGCGCCCAGGCCTATCCACCGGGCCATGGCGCCCGTACGATCCTTCGCCTCGCGTGCGGCTTTCCTCATGGTCGGTGCTCTAGGGAGGCAGAGGGTCGCCGGCGCGGCACGCCTGGCTGCCGAACAGGTAGTACTGCTGGGCAAGGCCCACGTCGCCTCGGGCGATCTCCAGCTCGGTCCGGTCGCTCCTGCGCAAACCCTCGAAGAAGTCGCCGCGGCAGTAATGGGAGCGCATGGTGAAGTTGTCCCGGTGATCGCCGCTGGAGAGCACGCCACGCTTTCTCAGCACGTTCGGGAACGACGACTCGCGATCGCCTCCTCCCATGTCGCACCCCGAGAGGAAGGGGAAGCCGGAGGAGGAGCCGTCGGAGGTGCAGCTGCTTCCGTAGCAGAAGCAGGAGTCGTTGACCCACCACAGGCCCTGCAGTTCGGTGCCGGGGACGGTCCGGGTCGGCCGGTAGCTGGCGTTGGAGGGAGTCCAGTACCGGCCCTCGCCCTCCACCGGGCCGATGAGCACCGACTCGCGAATGTAGGTGTCGCTCAGGGGGAACTCGAGCTCGAGCCCCTCGAGGAACTCGCCGATGGTGTTGAGGACCTGCCCGCCGTTGCTCAGGATGCCCAGGTACGCCACCGGGCGGACGTGCTCGTAGGTCCGCTCCTCGACCCGGGGGTAGGTGCTGCCCGTCGGGTCGTGGAAACGCCACGCCCTCCAGGTGTCGAAGTACATCCAGTACTGGTCCTTGAAGGTCAGGTCGAGCGCGGAGCGGTTGAGGCCGTCGCTGCCTCCGGCGCTGGTGAGCAGGCCGATCTGGGAGGGGACGAGGTGGTTGGTCATCTTGAACTCGACGGAGGCGCTCACCGCCCCGGTGCCCGTCGAGAAGCCCAGGTAGTTGACCACCGCGCCGACCGAGTTGCCGATGAGCGAGATGGCCTTGGACAGGACCGAGGTGATCCCGCTGACGCCGGCGTCGTCGGCCTTGTCCTGCAGCGACGCGCTGCTGAGCGGGGCGCTGGCGGTGTGGACGTCGACGTTCACGAGCGCGAGGGTGTTGTGGTAGCCGGCAATGGCGCCGCTTCCGGGCGGCTCCTTGTCGGTGCTGTCGAGATCGGCGAACCGCGCCCGGACGTCTCCCATGACGGAGCCGCGGTCCCGTCCCGCCGCGACCTCGAAGGCCAGGAAGCGGGCGGCCTCGGCGGCCTTGATGCGGGCCTGCTGGACCTCCCAGAAGTAGATGGACCACAGGATGGCCATCACCAGCAACGGGAGGGTGATGGCGGCCTCGGTGAGCGAGGAGCCGCCCTCGCCGCGCAAGAGGCGGCGGGAGCGGGCGAGGGCCTGCGCGATGGGGAAGATCACGGGCACCTCCTCTCTCTAGTAGTTGAAGAGGCGCGAATCAACGGCGCGCAGGGTCTGGTACTCGGGGATGAGGGCGAACAGCGCCATCCGGTTGGCCGGGTTGGTCTCCAACGGCGCCAGGCGCGCCTCCCAGAGCGGGTTGAAGAAGTTCGGCTCCTCGCGCCACGCCAGGGGCCGGTGGTACACGGCGCGGGCGTTGGAGAGGGCCATCATCCCGCCGGTGCGGTGGCGGACGGCTATCCCGCTGTTACCGCCCACCCGGTCCCAGCTCATGTTGAGCGTGCCGCTGTCCTCGAACTCGCCCGTCCATCCGTAGAGGGAGCGGGACTTGAGCTCCCAGACTCCGCGCTTGCCGATCATGTCCTTGGTGACCACCACCAGGTTGTTGGGCTGGCCGAACTTGCGCAGGTGGGGGTCGCCGAAGGTGGGGCGGGAGAGCATGAACGGCGTGATTCCCAGCCAGGGGTGGTGCTTGGCGGTCTTGGAGGCCCACATGCCGATTCCTTCGGTGTGGTAGCCGTCCCGGTGATCGGCGGCGACGCCGATGTGGTAGGTGAACTTCGTCTTGCACTTCACGCCGCAGAGCTTGATGCGGATGTCCTCGGAGGCGAAGAGCTGATCCCGGCGGTTGTTCTCGAAGCGCTCGGAGAAGCTCTTGATCTCGCTCATCGCCCTCTTGTTGACCTTGATGACCAACAGGTTGATCGACCACTTGCGGCCGATCAGGGTGGGGCCCTTGCCCACGGCGGTCCACCGGCGGCGAGCAGAGTTGGCGATGTTCCCCATCAGCTCGCGGTACTTGAACATCTTCTCGTCGGAGAGCTTGTTCGCCGAGCTGGAGAGCAGCTTGCCGCGGGTGGTGATGCCCAGCCGGTCGACCCCCTGCACGTCGTCGATCTGTCGCAGGAAGGCATCGGCGTTGAGGAAGTTCAGCCCCGCCATCTGCAGCGCCCCGATGGCTCCGCTGACCCCGCCCTGGCTCATCGCCCGGTACGGCAGGGCTTTGGGGTCGGTCTTCTCCAAGGCGGTCGAGGTCCCGACCAGCGCCAGGTCCGCCGAGGTGGCGGCCAGCATCGCCTCCTGCGCCAGCCAGAGGGCGATGTTCAACGCGGTGAGGATGGGGACGAGCGCCTGGGTGAGGGCGTCGACGATGTCCATCCAGCGGTCGATGAGCTGCTTCACGACGACGAAGACGGCCCCGATGTACGGCACGTACTGCAGCACGCCCGCCGCCCGGCCCACCGTGTTCTTCAGGTAGTAGGCGTGGCTCAGGTACGACATGAAGGTGAGCATCGCGCAGTAGTGCACGACCATCGCGCGGTTGGTGTAGGCGAAGAAGTTGTAGGCCCGGGCCTCCTTGACGGCTGTCGTGTACGCCTGCGCGTCGGCGGCGTCTTGGAGCTTGATCTTCTGGTAGACGCCGTTGCCGACGGCCACCGAGGCCAGGACCATGATGGCCACGGCGAGCAGGGCGATGGCGCCGATGACCAGCGCCTGGCCGCGCTCGTCCTCGCGCATCGCGTGGAATCGGCTGAAGAACATGCGCGCCCCCTTGGCCCGCTACGCGTCGACTGCGCAGAGGCGGACCCGGTCCTTATAGAGATTGGACTGCATCCGCATGCTGTAGGTGGCGACGAGCGGGATCACGTAGTAGTGCAGGAGATCGGCGAAGGCGGCCATGGTGACGTAGGCGCCGCCGCGGGCGTTGGCGCCGCTGCTCTCGAGGTAGTGCCAGCCGCTGGTCCCCGCAGCCGTGCGCTGGTTCTCGAACTGGACTCCCCTCAAGTCGCCCAGGAAGCGGGCGCCCATCGTCCAGCTGTGGATGAGCGAGTTCGCGAAGGGGATGCGCAGCTGGTAGTAGTAGCGCACTCGGACCGAGAGCAGATTGGCGCCCACCACCGTGTCGTCGCGCGTGTCGTCCCAGTCGATCTCCTGGCTCTGCAGGTGGCCGCCGTAGGCGGCGAAGAGCCCGTTGAGGGCGCTCCTCTTCGGGTTGACCACCTCGATGTTCACGGCGTTGAGCTGGCCGGCGGCCTGGCCCGCTGCTCCTCCCTGATTCCAGAGCATGGGATGCACATCGCCCAGCGGCGCGCGGAGCCGGGAGTACACCAGCCCCAGCTTCTCGATGGTGTCGGTGCGTTGGCCGAAAGTGGGCAGC